>CAINEA010000526.1 GCA_903847525.1 uncultured Acetobacteraceae bacterium
GTCCGGCTCCGGCAAGTCGACACTCGGCCGCTGCCTCCTGCGCCTCCTACGACCCGGCACGGGCAGCGTCACCGTTGCCGGCACCGACATTACAGATTTCCCGGAGCGCCGCCTGCGCCCGATGCGCGCGGCCATGACGATGGTGTTCCAGGACCCGTGGTCGGCGCTCAATCCGCGCATGCGCGTTCGCCGCCTGATCGAGGAGCCGCTGCTGCTGCACACAAGCCTTGCCGCCGGCGAACGCCGTGCCCGCGCCGAAGCCCTGGCCGATAGCGTGCACCTGTCGCGCGCCCAGCTCGACCGCTCGCCCGGTGAGCTGTCCGGCGGGCAGCTCCAGCGCGTCTGCCTTGCCCGCGCGATCGCCACGCAACCGAAGCTGATCGTGCTCGACGAACCGACCAGCTCGCTCGACCTTTCCGTGCGCGCCGGCATTTTGGAACTACTGGTCGAATTGCGCGCGGCGACCGGGGCGGCAATGGTGTTCATCACCCACGACCTGGCAACCCTGCGCCTGATCGCTGACCGCGTGGCCGTGATGTATCTCGGGCGCATCGTCGAAACCGGACCGGCGGCGGCGGTGCTGAACCATCCGCTGCATCCCTACACCCAGGTACTGCTCTCCGCGCACCTCGCGGCCGACCCTCAGATGCGCGGTCGCCGCATCCAACTGACGGGAGAAATACCAAGTCCGATCGACCGGCCACCGGGCTGTGGCT
Organism: uncultured Acetobacteraceae bacterium; assembly: GCA_903847525.1. GTDB lineage: Bacteria > Pseudomonadota > Alphaproteobacteria > Acetobacterales > Acetobacteraceae > PALSA-911. Next base: position 717 of record CAINEA010000526.1, read on the forward strand.
TCGCCACGCGCTGCCCGCTCGCCGAACCGCGTTGCCGTGTTGCCCCTCCAGCAGGCTTCAACGTCGGGGGAGCCCACCAGGCCGCGTGCCTGCGCGTGCCTGAAGGCACGAACGAGATCCCGGCCCGTTGGGCCTGATAGGCTAAACGGGCCATCCCTCAGGCATTGCGCTGAACGTTGAGCGGCAGCGGCATGCCACGGCGGACCCCCGTCAGCTCTCGCTGGTAACCAGAATCCACAAAGTATTGACCCAACGGAATATACGGCACGTCGAGAAAGAATTGGGTTTGAATATCACGGCCGATCCGTTTCTGCGCTTCCATGTCGGGAGCATCGAACCAATCATCGCGCAACGCTTCCAGCCTGGGAGCGGTGGGCCAGCCGAACCAGGCATCGGCACCATTGCCGCGCAGGAGCAGGTGACCGGCAGGGGTATTCAATTCCATGCCGCTGAGCAGAACCGTGATGACGTTCCACCCGCCTTGGGTAATCGTCCCGCGGTTCTGGCGACGCTGTAACAACGTGCCCCAATCGGACGTTGCGTCGTCCACTTCGAATCCAACCTGCCGCAGCAGGTCTACACCGACCGACATCAAGGCGCGCTGATTGGACACATCGGTCGCGTGCAGTGCGACGACCTTGGCTCCTCCCTTGCCCGCCGCCTGGATCACGGCTTTGGACGCGGCCACGTCGCGCGGAGCGGTCAGGACATTCATGCCTGCATCGGAAGCAAGCGGGCTTCCGATCGGAAAGCATCCTAACCCGTCGCGCCACCGGGAAGTGTCGTTGCCACCGACCGCCGTCATGAAATCCGCCTGCGACACGGCGCCAAGCAATGCCCGCCGGATTGCGGGGTCATCGAAGGGCGGCTGCAAATGGTTGAAGCGAAGGCTGGCACAGGTGCCGCTGCTATCGATCCTGTCCAGGACAATTTTCTTCGAACGTATCAGCAGCGCGCGCAGATCGGGATCCACGACCTCCCACCAGTCCAGCTCACCAGCCTGCATCGCGGCGGCGGCCGTTGCGGGGTCGGGCATAACCTTCCATTCGACCCGCTCGAAATGGGCGAGCTTGGGTCCGGCGATCATGCTGGGCGTGCCTGTGGGAGTCGGAACATAGGCGGCGAATTTCCGATAGACGGCCTGCGCGCCCGACACCCGTTCGGCGCCGACAAAGCGATAGGGTCCAGAGCCGATCACTTCGGTGAACGGCTTGGCGGGATCCATCATCGCGAAGCGCTCGGGGTAGACAAAGCAAGGGTAGGACGACGCCTTTCCAAGTGCGTCCAGCATCAGTCCGAACGGACGGTTCAGCCGGATCTCGAACCTGCGATCATCCAGCACACGTATCTCGTCGACCCGGCGCGCAAGGGTCTGGCCGTGGGTATCCCGCGGCATCCAGCGCCGGATCGACGCAACCGCGTCGACCGCCCGGATCTTCTCGCCGTCATGGAAAGTCGGGCCATCGCGCAATGTGAATGTCCAGCGTTTTCCCTCATCGGACACCACGTGTCCTTCGGCCAATTGCGGTTTCGGATGAAACTCGGCATCGATGCCGTAGAGCGTGTCCCAGCACATATGGCCGTGATTCCGTGTCGCGTAGGCCGTTGTCCCCAGCGGATCCAAAATCGTAACGTCTGCCTGCGGGATAAAGCGCAGCACATGCGCTGGGTCGCCTTGCCCCAGGCTCGGTTTGGCGAGCGTGAGCCCCAGGAGCCCACCGCCGCCTGCCAACACACTGCGGCGCATTAGAAGCTTCTTCGTTCGGTCAGGCATGCTTTGGCTCCTCTGTCGGCCCGGTTTGGCCTAGCGAAATGATCAGATCGATCCCGGCATCCAGCCGGTCCGCAGAGCATGCGCCCAATCCGGTCTGCCATTTCGATCGGCGCACCTCGCGGCGTCCTCCCATGGGTATTGGACCGCGATCATCTCCACTGCGACGCCATCGCCCTTCAGGGTCAGCACGGCATATCGCGCGTGTGGCGACCCGGCTTCCGACACGTGCGCGTCATGCCCGGGATCATCGTACGCGGGACAACCGACACTCCCTGGGTTCAGGATCAACGGACCATTCGGAAGCTGCAAAAGTTGCCGCCGGTGGCTGTGACCGCACAGGACCACCCGGGCATCCAGTTCGCCAAGCCGTTCACGGATGTTGGCAACCGAATCCCGCTCCAGCCGCCCCTGGTTGACCTTCTCCACGAGATATCGATTGTCGTTGTTCGGGGTGGCATGGAAGGAAACGATCCCCTGCCCGGCGTCGGCAAACATGGGCAGTGCGCCCAGCCAGCTTCGCTGCTCCGGTCTCAATTGCGCATGAGCGAACTGGTCCGACGCTCCCATTCGGGTGGGATCGTCGCGTGATACCCACCGATCGTGGTTGCCACGAACCGTCAACACGTCAAGGCCTGCCAACAGCTCCATCGTCTCTCGGGGCAGCAAGGGACCCGAAACCAGATCGCCAAGATTGATGATCCTATCGAGGCTGCGTGGTCGCATATCCGCCAGTACAGCCTCTAGCGCGAGGGCATTGCCGTGGATATCGGCTATCACTCCGATCTGCATGCCGCACGGTACTCCCGTGTTAACTAGATTATCGACGGAAGGACGACGACCCGAAGGATATTTTCGACGGTCCGACCGTTCGTCATCATCCCCCCGTCCCGATGAGCGCTCATGCTCAGTTCTTCGTCAGGCGTGCCGCCCAATCGGTGACGGCGTCCCCACTGCTGATGTCGGCCTGCACGAGTCCGTCGATCATGAAGGTCGGCGACACATGAATCCCGTTCTGGCGGGCGTATCGACAGTGCCACTTGATCTCGCGGTCGAGATCCGGGATCGCAAAGGCTTCTGCCAGCTTCACACCGCTGTAGACTTCAATCCGCGCAATGATGTCATTGGGCGTTGCGTCGAGGTTGGGGCCGCGGCAATGGCGCTCGAACTCAAATTCTTCTCGATGAGCGGCCACTGCGGCCATGACGGCTTTGGCCGTTTCCTTGCCGCCAGCAAGCGTGGACGCCGCCAGGATGCAGCGCACAATCACGCCCGAATACATGTGCCAGGGCTGCGACTGAAGACGGATCTTGATAGTGACGCGGTCCGCCCCTGCCATGGCCAGCAGGTCATCGAGCTTGCCGAACGCCTTCACGGAATACGGACAGGTCGGCTCCAGGAAGGCCTCGAACACGCGAGGCCCATGGCCCCAGACGAGCGGATCGGCGCGCCAGGTACTTTGTGTCATCGGCTCGTGCCTGTTCACTTGGTTCGGCTTGAACGCTGCAAGGCGGCGCGGATCAGGGGAATGCGGTCGTTACCGAAATACATATCGGTCTTGTCGACAAAAATCGTGGGGCTGCCGTAGCCGCCGCGATCCATCAGTTCCTGGGTATTCGTTCGCAACTGGTCCTTGATGGGCTGCTGGTCGATGGCGGCAAACAATTGCCCGGCATCGATGCCGATGCGGGCACAGATGTCTTGCAGCACAGAACTCTGGGAGATATCCCTGTCGTCGCCCCAATAGGCCTCGAACACCGCGGTGGCGAAGGGCACGAGCTTGCCCTGTGGTTCCAGGGCAATACAGGCGCGCATGGCTTTGACGCTGTTCACAGGAAACACCGTGGGCCGGCCAAGGATCTTCAGGCCGGAAAAGCGCGCCCAGTCCTGCAGGTCTTTCTGGTGATAGGCCTGCTTGGCCGGCACCGGTGCATCACGGGAATTATAGACGGAAGGGTTGATCGTGTTGAACACGCCCCCCACCAGCATCGGCCGCCAAAGGATCGTTGCCCCGAACTCCTTGGCGACCGGCTGAATGTTATGAAAGGCAAGATACGTCCAGGGGCTGGAGCAGTCGAAGAATACTTCTATTTCGGCCATGAAATTATCCTAAATGGTTCAGCGGGCGGTATTGGCGGCATTCTGCCCGAACAGAACTTTCCGCGCCTCTTCGTCCATGCCGGTGATGCTTGCCTTCCACTCCTTCCCAACCGCCAAACCCCGTTGCAAAGCGGGCCGGGCGCGCAGGGTCGCATACCAGCGCTTCAGGTTGGGAAACACATCGAGCGTCAGACCCTGCGCCTTATGCGTCATGATCCAGGGAAAGCATGCCATGTCGGCAATCGAGTAATTGTCACCAGCAAGATATTCCGCCTCGCCCAACCGGCGGTCCATCACGCCATACAAACGGTCTACCTCATTCTCGAAGCGAGAGACGGCGTATGGGATCTTCTCCTGCGCATAGATCTTGAAGTGACCGTCCTGCCCCGCCATCGGGCCTAGCGCGCTCATCTGCCACATCAGCCACTGCATCACCGCATAACGGCCCGCCAGATCCGTTGGCATGAACTGGCCGGATTTCTCAGCCAAATAGAGCAGGATCGCGCCGCTTTCGAACACCGCGACAGGCTGGGTACCCTCGGCCGGCGCATCATCGGTCATTGCCGGCATGCGGTTATTGGGGGAGATCTTCAGGAATTCAGGTTTGAACTGGTCGCCACGGCCGATGCGCACCGGCACCAGCGTATAGGGCAGGCCGCACTCCTCCAGCATGATGGTGATCTTCCAGCCGTTCGGCGTCGGCCAGTAATGCAGCTCGATCATTGGATGTCCTATCCAGGCTTTGCGGTCGGCGCCAAGGTTAGCCCGGTGCGTAGGATCGGCAAACCGGTGTTGCGTGCCGGCATTGCGTGCCGGCATTGCGTGATAGAAGCGACAGATGGAGGAGACGCGAATGCCCTGGAGCGAGCAAATCAAGGAAATCGCCCGCCGCCGCGACGCGGCGCGCCGCCAAGGCGGCGAAAGCGCCGTCGCCCGCCAACATGCGCGCGGACGGCTGACGATCCGCGAACGGGTCGAGGGCCTGCTGGATCCCGGTTCCTTCCGCGAAATCGGACCGATCGCCGGCGCGTCCGATCCCGACGATCCGGGAAGTTTCACGCCCGCGAATTTCGTGCTCGGCTTCGGCAAGATCGACGCACGCCCGGTCATTGCCGGAGGCGAGGATTTCACCATCAATGCCGGTTCGCCCAACCTGGGCGGCCTGCGCAAGAGCATCTACACCGAGGAACTGGCCTGCCAGTATCGCCTTCCGCTGATACGGCTGCATGAGGGTGCCGGCGGCAGCGTGACCGGCAGCGCCGGCAAGGGGGCGCCCCCGGCCCCGCCCGAGCCAGTGTTCCACCCGCACCGCTTTGCCTCCGTCGCCCAGGCGCTGGCCAGCGTGCCGGTCGCCACCGCCGCCTTGGGCGCTGTCGCCGGTTTGCCGGCGGTGCGGCTGGTGTCGTCGCACTATAGCGTGATGACCCGCCGCACCGCGCAAGTGCTGGTCGGCGGCCCCGCCCTGGTGGAACGCGCGCTTGGCCGCGCTGTGGACAAGGATGAGCTCGGCGGCGCCCAAGTGCATGAGAAGACCGGCGTCATCGACGACGTGGTGGAAGACGAGGCCGCCGCCTTCGCTGCCTTGCGCGGGTTCCTGAGCTACCTGCCGGCCAATGTCTGGGTATTGCCGCCGGTCACGGCCTGCGCCGACCCGCGCGACCGCGCCGATGCGGCGCTCGCCGGTATCGTCCCGGCCAGCCGCCGTCAGGTCTTCGACATGCGGGCGGTAATCCGTTCCGTGATCGACCGTGACAGTTTCTTCGAGATCGGCCGCCGCCATGGCGCCGGGCAGATCACCGGCCTGGGGCGCCTGCTCGGCCGGCCCGTCGGCATTTTCGGCAACGATTGCCGCCAGCTTGCCGGATCGATGACCGCCACCGGCGCGCGCAAGGTGCGTCGCTTCGTCGAGTTCTGCCAGATGTTCCATCTGCCTGTGCTGAATTTCGTCGACGAACCTGGTTTCATGATTGGCCCCGATGCGGAACAGGAAGGCACGGTCCGTGCGGGGGCGGCGGCGGTGCTGGCGGTCGCCACCGCAACGGTGCCCTGGGCGTCGATCATCGTGCGCAAGAGCATGGGCCTGGGTGCCGCGGCGCATTACGCCAGCGGCGCCTTCATTCTCGCCTGGCCGTCGGCGGAAACCGGCGCGCTGCCGGTGGAGGGCGGCGTCGCGATCGCCTTCCGCAAGGAGATCGACGCTGCCGCCGACCCTGCGGCCAAGCGCGCCGAATTGGAGGAAGCCTTCGCGCTGCGCCGGTCGCCCTTCCCACGCGCCGAGGCGCTGGCGGTGCACGACCTGATCGACCCGCGCGAGACACGCGCCAGGCTAAGCGACTGGATCGAGCTGTCCTGGCCGCTGCTGACCCATCAACTCGGCCCCACGGGTTTCAGCTATCGCCCCTGACATCTACAGCCTGAAGGAACCCTCTATGCCCGGACCATTGCATGGCTTTCGCATCCTCGATCTCAGCGCCGTGATCTCCGGCCCCTACGGGACGATGATCCTGGCCGACCAGGGCGCCGACGTGATCAAGGTGGAGCCGCCCGGAACAGGCGACTTCACCCGCAGCGCCGGCAACAAGAGCGGCGGAATGTCCGCCAGCTTTCTCAACAACAACCGCAACAAACGTTCGATCGCGCTGGACCTGCGCCATCCCGACGGCGTGGCCGTGGTCAAGCGGTTGGCGGCCACCTGCGACGTCATCGTGCAGAACTTCCGGCCGGGCGTCGCCGACCGATTGGGCGTGGGCGAAGCGGCGATCCGTGCAGTCGCGCCGACGATTATTTATGTTTCGATCAGCGGTTTTGGCGAGGTTGGCCCCTTCTCGCAAAAGCCCGTCTACGATCCAATTGTGCAGGCACTGTCCGGTCTGGCGTCCGTGCAGGGCGGATCGGACGCCGAACGGCCGAGGCTGGTGCGGACCATCCTGCCGGACAAACTGACCGCCATCACGGCCGCCCAGGCCATCACCGCCGCCCTGCTTGCGCGCGCACGCACCGGGCAGGGACAGCATGTGCGGGTGTCGATGCTGGATGCGATCGTCGCCTTCCTGTGGTCGTCCGACATGGGCGGACAGACCTATGTCGGCAAGACCGTCAGTCAGCAGCGTGCGGCGAGCTTCATCGACCTGATTTACGAAACCAAGGACGGCTATATGAGTGTCGCCGTTATGACCAACGATCAATGGGCCGCTCTGGCGCGCACCTTCGGCCGTCCCGAATGGCTGGAGGATCCCCGCTTCGCCACCACCGAATTGCGCGACCTCAACATCAACGACCGCCTGGCCCTGATCCAGTCCGTATTGATCGGGCGAACCACTGGCGAATGGATGGAGATCCTGGAGCCGGCCGGCGTGCCCTGCGTCCCGGTGCTGACGCGCAGCGAGATGATCCACCACCCACAAATTGAGGCCGCCGGCATCGTGGTCGAAAGCGACCATCCGCAGGCAGGACGCCTGCGGCAGGCGCGCAACGCGGCGCGCTTTACTGCGACAACTCCCGAACTTCGCTTCGGCGCGCCGCTGCTGGGTGAACACGCCGTCGAAATCCTACGCGAGGCCGGTTTTTCCGACGAAGAATGCGACAGCCTGCGCCTGACGGCCCTTGGCGATCGGTCATAATAGGACGAGCTAACAAGGGCCTTCGAATGGAAGGATCACGCCAAGATGAATGCCGTGACTGCCTAAACCCGGTGACGTTTGGGAGGCACACGCCTTGTATTCCCGCCGTCACCCCAGCCAAATTCACAACTCAGGTTTGAACCACGCCCCGCTTCGAGATTGTCCGGCGCTCAGTACGTCCCATGGCCGTGTTTCGCTGAATCGGCAATTTTACTCTCGGACGATGCCGTTCCGGCCAGCATCCCACGCATGCCCTCACCGTTGACGCGCCACCAATCGTGCAAAATCCGCACATCCCAGCCGATGCAAAAGTGCTTCACACCCATTTCCAGATAAGGCGCGGCCTGTTGGATGTCGGCGAGTTCAACGCGTGGATGGAGGCCTTTCTTAAGCGCCGTCTCGATGGTCTTGCGTTCCGCCCTTCTGACATCGGGATGATCGCGTTGGCCGGTGAGGCCCAGACTCATCGAATAATCCGATCCTCCGAACTGTACCATGTCGAGACCTTTAACCGACAATACCGCATCGAGATCCTCAACGCATTCTCGTTTCTCGACCATCACGGCGATCACGACGTCATTGAGCGCTTCGACGTAAGCCGGCGAGCCGCCTTCGGCCACCGTGCCGACGTCACGACGCATGCCCACGCCAAGCCGGCCGCCGGTCCCAGGCGTTTCGGCGCGAACCGCGGCGACACATGCCTCCGCATCGGCGACGGTGCGCAAATCGGCGAATAGGATGCTCTGAAAGCCGGAACCGATCGCGCGCATGGCCTGGTGGGTCCATTGCGTCTGCTCGATCTTGATCATCCCGCCAAGATCTTTCAGCTCCAGCGCACGGCCAAGATTATCGAGGTCGTGCATCGTGAAAGGCGAATATTCAGCGGTGAATTCGACATAATCATAGTTTCCGGCTTGCCCGACAAGTTCCACCAACGTGGGCCAGGTCGACAGAAGGTGGGTGCCGATGGATGGTTCGCCGGCAGTGAGCAGCGCGCGAAGACGGTTGTGACGCATGTTGGCGTTTCCTCCCTGGATTTGCGACGGACGCAACGACCCGATAATCGTCCTCCCAAAAACGGACCTGCGCAATGCGGCCGGAATCGCGGTGCCGATATCACACGATCTATCCGTCGATACTCGGTGCTTCGGAGCGGCCGGTGGCGGATCTGTGCCGGGGTCTAGGGCGCAGCCCCAGCCTTCCCCCTATGCGCCAAACGCCGAATGGTCTTTATCTAGAACACATACTGCATCACGGAGGAAGTCCATGCGCGAAATCGGGCATTTTATCGGCGGCAAAGCCGTCGCCGGCACCAGCGGCCGCACCGCGAACGTGTTCAACCCCGCCTCCGGCGAGGTCACCGGCAAGGTCGCCCTCGCCAGTACCGCCGAGGTCGATGCCGCCGTGGAGGCCGCCAACGCCGCCTGGCCGGCCTGGGCCAGCATGCCGCCGCTGCGCCGCGCCCGGGTGATGTTCAAGTTCAAGGAACTGCTGGAACGCGACCGCCGCGAATTCGCCGCCATCATCACCTCCGAACACGGCAAGGTCCTGTCGGACGCGGACGGCGAACTTCAGCGCGGCATGGAGGTTGTCGAGTTCGCCTGCGGCATTCCCCATCTGATTCGCGGCGAATACACCGAAGCCGTCGGCACCGGAATCGACGCCTGGTCGATCCGCCAGCCACTCGGCGTCGTCGCCGGCATCACGCCGTTCAACTTTCCGCTCATGGTGCCGCTCTGGATGATCCCCGTCGCGCTGGCCTGCGGCAACTGCTTCATCCTGAAGCCGTCGGAAAAAGACCCCTCCGCCAGCCTGAAGCTGGCCGCGCTGCTGAAGGAGGCCGGTCTGCCGGACGGCGTGTTCTCCGTGGTTCAGGGCGATCGAACGGCGGTGGAGGCGCTGCTCGCCCACCCCGGCATCCAGGCCATCAGCTTCGTCGGCTCCACCCCCATCGCGGAGGCGATATATCGCGGCGGCACGGCTTCCGGCAAACGTGTCCAGGCCCTCGGCGGCGCCAAGAACCACCTGGTCGTCATGCCCGACGCCGATCTCGACGACGCGACCGACGCCCTGATGGGCGCGGCCTACGGTTCCGCCGGCGAGCGCTGCATGGCGATCTCGGTCGCCGTCGCGGTCGGTGATTCCGCCGACAAGCTGATCGCCAAGCTCGAACCCCGCATCCGCGCCCTGAAGGTCGGGCCGGGCACCGATCCCGAGGCCGAAATGGGTCCGCTGGTCACCCGCGAGCACCGCGAGAAGGTGAAAGGGTACGTCGATATCGGCGTCAAGGAAGGCGCGAAGCTCGTCGTCGATGGCCGTGGTATGTCGTTGCAGGGCTACGAGAACGGCTACTTCATCGGCGGCAGCCTGTTCGACAACGTCACGACCGACATGACGATCTACAAGGAGGAGATCTTCGGCCCTGTCCTCGCCGTCGTTCGCACCCCCGACATGGCCGGAGCCGTGCGCATGATCAACGACCACCAGTTCGGCAACGGTGTCTCCCTGTTCACCTCCGACGGCGGCGCCGCGCGGGATTTCGCCGCCGGCATCCAGATCGGCATGGTCGGCATCAATGTTCCCATTCCCGTGCCGATGGCCTTTCACAGCTTCGGCGGCTGGAAACAATCGATGTTCGGTGACCACCACATGCACGGCATGGAGGGAGTGCGCTTCTACACCCGCTACAAGGCGATCACCCAGCGCTGGCCGACGGGCGCACGCCGGGGTGCCGAATTCATCATGCCGACGCTGGGCCGCTGAGACTGGGCCGCTGAGGCTGGGCCGCTGAGGCTGGCGCACGAAAGACTGGGGTGTCTCTCCAGCCTTTCGCACGCCGACAGAGCGCGGTCGCTGGGAGCGTGTCGGGGGGCCACTCTGCCGTGAAACGCGATACCTCACCCTCCGTGCCCATGACAGCAGCCAGCCGAGGCATGAAAAACCGCACCTCAAAACGGCTCCTGACTTGTGCCCTGAGCGCCATTGCGTTTGCCAGCGCTGTCGATGCCAGCCCCCTCGGCTGGCCCGCAAGCCCCGTTTCCATAGACGCAACGGCACAATCGGCAGGTATTGCTTTCACCGAACGGCTCTTCAGCGCCACCGACGGATATTCCCGGTCTATTCCGGGTTTCAGCCCCTACGTCACTCCGGACCCGATCCGGGACAGCAGCTTCCTGGCCTTCAGCTATTTGGAAAACGCAACCACTTGGCAGACCGACATTCCCGAGCCCGCGACCCCGTCCGTCGGAACAGGGACGGACAAGCGTCCGGTTACGTTCACTGCACCGGGAACCCCTCCCGACCCGCTGAATGAGACAACGCCGACCATCCCGGACGATACATACCGCAGCCGCCCCCTCAACGCCGACATCGAGGCGCAGATCGCCATTGCCGAGCCGGTTCAGATTATCAGCCCGTTTACCCTGGGCGTACCGACGCCGATCTTCCAATTCTTCTATATTGCCGCACGGCTCATCGGGATCATCGCGGGAACGATCATGATCCTGGCCATGATACGGATGAAACCCAGCAAGGGCGGGACCGCCGTCTTCCTTCTGGCAACGGCAACAACCGGTGTGATCAGCCTGCTGGTCCACTCGACCGTCATAGGCACTCCGCGCGCTGTCGGCATCGTGTCGCTGCTCGCGCTGGCAATCGCTGCAACGATCTTCTACACCCGCCGCCTCGCCGGATTATGGCGCACGGCCTTTATTATCAGCGCAATGACAGCCCTCTATCTGAACATCGCCGGTGGCCTTGTTGAGATTTACCAGGCGCTTCCGGCATTGAATCTCCTCTCGACGGCGGAAGTCGAGACACCTTTCCTGTTGGTACAACTCGTTGTGCTTGTCGGGGTCGTTCTGCTGGCGGTTCTGGCCACGACCCGGGCGGATGTGACCGCGCCGCCGTCCGGCCCACCGCATAGGGCCGAAGACCGGTTCTGAGACAATATCCGCTCAGATAGAACCGTCCCGAAGACCCGGGGCACGATTCACGCTTTTATGAGTTCGGATCATGCTTCGGACGACGGGTGGCTGACTCAGGCCCGTCCGTACACGGCGTCCGCGTTCGTGCGGAAGAACTGGTGGCGGCGTTCCTCGGAGATGCGCACCGGCAAAGCGAAGGCCGGATCGTCGAAATCCCAATGCGGGTAATCCGTGGCGAACAGGAACCGGTCCCAGCCCAGCCATTCGATCGCATCCAGCAGATGCTCACGCGGCTCGGGCTCTTCCAGCGGCTGGGTAGTGAACCACACCTGGCTCTTCACGTATTCCGACGGCAATTTCTTCAGATGCGGGGTTTCCGCCTTCAGCTTGCGCCACTGCCGGTCCATGCGCCAAAGCAGGGAAGGCGCCCAGGCAGAGCCGGCCTCCACCATCACCACCTTCAGGCTCGGAATGCGTTCGAACACCCCTTCGATCACAAGGCTCACGAGACCCGCCTGGCTTGATTGGGCGTGCCCGACCATGTCCTCGATATAGTACGATGGCCAGCCGCCGGCGGTATTCGGATGGCCGCCATGGCCAAAGGCGTGGAACGCCACGGGCAGCCCCGCCGCCGCCGCGGCTTCATAGATCGGCCAATAGCGCCGCTGGCCCGGCGGCTCCCCGGTGCGGCTCAGCAGCAGCACCTGGGCAAAATGCGGATTGCCGGCATAGCGTTCGATCTCCGCCACTGAAGCGGCGGTGTCCTCGTAGGGAACGACAATGGAGGCCTTCAACCGAGCGTCTTGGCTCGTCCATTTCTCGATCTGCCACTCGTTCACCGCGTGCGCCATCGCGCCGGACAGATCCGGATTGACCGCACCCTGGCCGGACGGAGTCAACGGATTGAGGATGCCCAGTTCGACATTGTTCGCATCCAGATGCTGCCAGGCCATGAAGGCCAGGTCGCTGCCCGGTCCGCCGCCGCTCGGTGGAAACGAATCCCGGCGCGACGCCATCGGCTGTGCCTTGGGATAGGCCGGCCCGCGCTCATAGGGCTGGCGATGCATCATCCCGAAGGTTTCCAGATGCTCCTGCCAACGCTTGGACAGCCACGGATACAGCGCCTTCACCCCGGCGATACGCGGATGGATGTCGCAATCGGCGATCATCAGGCGGTTGGACGAGGCCAGATGCGTGCCGGAACGGTTCAGAACATCGACGTTCATGACGCCAACTCCTTGTTGGTGGGCGCCTCGCCACCCTGGGCCAACCCCAAACGCGGAAACGCCTTCAGCGGATTGTCGATCGTGATCTTGCGTATCAGCTCGGCGGAGAAACCTTCGGGCATCACATCCTGCCCGTCAAACTGCCAGTGCGGATAATCGGTGGAGTAAACCAACAATTCGTCGGACTGCATATGTTCCATCAGCCGCCCGATCGCCGATGGGTCCGGCGGTCCATCGAACGGCTGCAACGAAAACCGTACGTGCTCGCGCACGATCTCGCCGGGCAGCCGGTCCACCCAGGGCACTTCCATGCGGATGCCCTTCCAGAACTTCTCTAGCCGCCAGAGGTAGCCCGGCAGCCAGGTGAAACCAGATTCCAGCATCACGACCTTCAGTTTCGGGAACTTCGCGAACACGCCTTCGCATACAAGCGACGTCAGCTGGGTCTGAAATGCGCCAGCCTGGTTGGTGTATTCCTCGGTGTAGTAACTGGTCCAACCGACCGGTGACGGCGGGTTGCGGTAGGAGCTGCCGGCGTGGATCGAGACCGACAGGCCGTGCCGCTCTGCCGCCGCATAGATCGGCCAGTGCTGGCGCCGCCCCAGCGGAATTTCGCCCATCACCAGCAGCAACACGGAAACGAACCGCTTGTCGTGCGCCAGCCGCTCGATCTCCGCCACCGCCAGTTCGGCGCTCTGCACCGGCAGAACGATGGAGGCACGCAGCCGCGGATCGCGGTCGAGCCATTCCTTCGCGATCCAGTCGTTCACTGCCCGGGCGAACACCGCGCCCATGTCTTCGCTGAACGGAAGTTGCACGCCGTACAGGCAGTTCAGGATCGCCGTGCCGGTGCCAAACGGATCCAACGCCTGCGCCGCCAGCAATTCCGGCGTGGTCGCGGTGCGCCCGTCCGCCCCGCGCCAATCCGCCCGCGTGGTAATCGGCGCGTGGGTCGGATAGGAGATAGATACGAGTTCATCCACGCCGCGGCGCAACACCAGTTCACGCCACATGTCGTCCAGATACGGCATCAGCGCCGGCAGTCCGGGCACGACAGGATGCACGTCGCAATCGATAGGCCGGTCGAAGATCATTGGACGGATGTTTCCCTACTCGTTGGGTTACCCGCCAGTATAGCGACGGCCGGCCGCCATTCCTAGGTTATCCGCATTGGGTCAGCCCCGCTCCACCCGCACCAGCAGGCAGCCGGGTTTGGCGGTGTGGATATTGACGAACTTTGTCCGCGGATCGGCGATCGCACGGGCCAGCGGCGCGTCCACCTGTCCGCCCTCCACCGCCTCACCCAGATCGTAGAGGCACTGATCGTCCCGGTCATAGGCACGCACAGATACCAGCCGGCCGCGAACGGTCTCTGGCACCCGGTCCGCCACATCGAACCGCCCGCACGGCTCGGCATGGATGAAGATCGGGCTAGGCGTCCAATAGATGCCGAGCGGCCCGGGCAAATTATACGATCCAAGCAGCAACGGGTCCCCAGCCCGGGCATTGCGTAGGCAATGACGGCACGGCGCCGCCCCGGCCTCGGCGATTACCCGGCGCAGCGTGTTGCCGTTATCGTCGATGCCGGTAAGGCGAAAGCGCTCGGCGGTTTCGCTGGGTATCGGCACACAGCGGAATTCGGTCATGGCGGTCTCCCTGGGTTTCAATCCGCGAAACCCTAGGAAACAGCACGACGCTCCGCCTTCCGCTTATTGCGCCAGCTGTTCGGTCCCGCTGCTCAACCCGGCAGCTTTGCCAAGACATCCCCGCCCTCGACCTTGACCTCGAACACGTCGAGATCCTTGTCGATCGGCGCGCCCTGGCCCTTGCCGGTCTTCACATCGAACCTGCCGGCATGCAGCGGGCATTCGATGCAGCCATCTTCGAACCAGCCATCCGACAGCAGCGCAAATTCATGTGTGCAGACATTGTCGGTGACGCAATATCCCCCGCCCGGCATGTGATAGACCGCGAGATCCTTGGTGCCGATGCGCACGCCGACCACCTTGCCCTCGGCCACATCCGCCGTGCCCGCTACCCGTACCCAAGCCGCATCCACCATGTTGTCGGTCCCTTGCTGAAGTTGCGGCCACCATGCCAGGGTCCCACTCGCCTTCCAACCCGCCCCCGCTTTACGCCCGCGCCATGCCCGCGCCATGCCCCCTTGGCGCCAATCGATTCCCGGGCGAGCATCCCCACATGAAAATCACACACATCATCATCGGCGCCGGCCAGGCCGGCGGCTGGGCCGCCACCGCCATGCGCCAGGCCGGCTTCACCGGCCGCATCCTGCTCCTCGGCGACGAACCTTGGCGCCCCTACGAACGCCCGCCACTGTCGAAAGCCTGGCTCACCGAGCTCGAATCTCCGCCGGTGCAATATTTCCACAAGCAGGAGCGGTATGCCGAGCTCGACATCGAATTCCGCCCCGATACAAGGGTGGTGGACATCGACCCGATCGGCCAGCGCATCCGCCTTACGGACGACAGCGTCCTGGCCTATGACAGACTGCTGCTGGCCACCGGCGGCCAGGCCCGACGCCTGTCTGTTCCCGGCGCCGAACACGCGCTGACCCTGCGCACGATCGAGGATGCGCGGGCGATCCGTGCCCGGCTGGCAACCGCCCGGCGCGTGATCTGCATCGGCGCCGGCGTGATCGGCCTGGAAATCGCCGCGTCCGCCCGCAAGCGCGGCGCGGAGGTTGCGGTGCTGGAAGCCGGCCCGGCCCCGATGGGCCGCAGCGTCACGCCGGAGATCGCCGCCTTCATCACCGACCTGCACCAGGGCCACGGCACCGAGCTACACTTCAATACGGCGGTCGAAGCGATCGACGCCTCGCCGAATGGCGAAATGTCGGTGTTCTGCGCCGGCGGCTTCGGCCTGTCCGGCGATGTCGTGCTGGCCGGTGTCGGCATGGAACGCAACCTGGCCCTGGCGCGGCAGGCCGGCGTGAAAATCGACGGCGGGATCGTGGTGGACGAATTCGGCCACACGTCGGTTGCCAACATATTTGCTGCCGGCGACGTGGCGGCATTCTTCCATCCGCTGTTCGGCAGGCATCTGCGCCTGGAAGCCTGGCGCCACGCGCAGAACCACGGCGTCGCGGTCGGTCAGGTGATGGCAGGCCAGGGGGCGACGGGCCTGGGGGCGGCGGGCCAGGAGGCGGGGGTCGCGAAGCCGTATGACGACATACCCTGGTTCTGGACCGACCAGTACGACGTCAACCTCCAGGTCGCGGGCCTGGCGGTGGAGGCGAAACGAACCATTCTGCGCCCCGGCGCCAACCCGCACGAATTCACCGCCGTGCACCTGCTGGACGACAATCGCGTCATCGCCGTGACCACCGCCAACAGCCCGCGTGACATCCGCACCGGCACCGCGATGATCAAATCCGCTCGGCCCGTGGATGCCGATGCCATCGCCGACACGGGAAAGCCGTTACAGTCCCTGATCCCTCGCTGATCGGCCCATTCATGCCACCCCGGCAC
>CAINEA010000527.1 GCA_903847525.1 uncultured Acetobacteraceae bacterium
ACAAAAGGAAGAATGCGAACCCGATGCCGCCGATTCTGATTCTATTCGTAAACTAAGCGCCAACTTTGAGCTTCTTTTGTTCTGCAACGGATCAGGTGGAAAATGAGGGGAGGCTTAAGGTCGCCGCCGGCATCGGGCGCCGTCCCTTCGGTGACATTCCCGTCGTTGACAACCCCGAGGATAGTAATGACGGAGGGTGGTGGCGTGTCGTCGTCAGCGATGGTCGCCTGGCCCTGGACGATGGGCCCGAGCGATCCGCCGGTAACGCCGGTCAGCGTCAGCAGCACGGTCTCGTTGGGTTCGCGGTTGGTGTCGGCAACCCAACCGACCGAAACGGTCGCATCGCGCTGCCCCACCGCGAAGGTGACGCTGCCGGTGTGGAAACCGCCCTGGACATCGTCGGCCGTCGCCGTGCCGCTGCTGATGGAGTACGTGGCGGTCGCTTCGGTCGCAAGGTCGCCGGTGCGGGTGAGGCGGAAGGTTCCCGTGCCGCCGGGTCCAGGCGGAGTGCCTTCGTTCGTGGTATCGCCGCCGACGACCAGCACCACCGAGCGCGTATCGTCGTCGAGAATGGTCGCCGTGCCGGTGCTGGCGCTGCCGGTGCGTCCGCCCACGGCATCCGTCAGGGTCAGCACCACCGTCTCATCCGGTTCGGGCGTCGTATCGGCCTGGATCTGGACCGCGACAATCTTGGAAGTCTCGCCCGGCGCGAAGGTCACGCTTTCGCCGCGGAAGCCGCCCTGGATGTCGTTGTACTGGGCGGTGCCGCCGCCGATGTAGTAGTTTACCGTCGTCGAGATGGAGAGGTTGCCGGTCCGCGTTAGCTCGTAAAACAGCGTGTTGCCGGCTCGCGTGTTGGGATCCCAGGTCATCTCCATGCCGAATGGGCCGATCACACCCGTGGGCACCCAAAGGCCCAACTTGCTGCCGAGATCCTCGTAAGCGCTGGCGGCGCGTGTCACGGACACCACCGGGGTGTCGTCATCCAGGATGCTCGCCGTCGCCTGGATAACGCTACCGAACGCGGCACCGATCATGCCGGTCAGGCTGAGCTGCACCTTCTCGTCCGGCTCGATGGTCGTATCCGGGGCGATCTGCACCAACACGACGGCCGTTGCCTGTCCGGCGAGGAACGTCACGCTGCCGGTGCCGAAACCTCCTGCCAGGTCATCCGCGGTCGCGGTGTTGCCGAACGGGCTGGCATCGTAGCTATAGGTGACGGTGGCTTCCCCGCTGAGGTCGCCGGTCCGGGTCAATGTGAAGGACAACGTGCCGCCGGGCCCGGGTGGCGTACCCTCGGCCGCGTCGAGCGCCTGCGTGATGCTGATCACCGGTGGCAGCGGTACAGGTCCGTCATCGTTGAGAATGTTCGCTGTCGCCTG
Source organism: uncultured Acetobacteraceae bacterium (assembly GCA_903847525.1). Lineage (GTDB taxonomy): Bacteria > Pseudomonadota > Alphaproteobacteria > Acetobacterales > Acetobacteraceae > PALSA-911. Next base: position 1,383 of record CAINEA010000527.1, read on the forward strand.
GATCGTGCCGCCATAACCGCCGCCGGCGATGTCGGTCAGGCTGAACGTGACCTTCTTGTCCGGTTCGGGAACCGAGTTCGGGATGGTTTCGAAGGTCACGACGGCCGATGACTGCCCGGCGGCGAAAGTCACGCTTCCGGTCCCGAAGCCGCCCACCAAATCGTCGGCGCTTGCCGCGAAGCCGAACGAGCTGGGGTCGATGCGGAAGCCGACAGTGGTCACACCGGTAAGGTCGCCGCTTCGGGCCATCGTGAAGGACAGCGTGCCGCCGGCCCCAGGCGGCGTGCCTTCCAGGGCGTCAGTTGCCTGCGATATGGTGATCAGCGGTGCCGGCAAGACCATCTTGATGCCGGTACTCCCATGAC
>CAINEA010000528.1 GCA_903847525.1 uncultured Acetobacteraceae bacterium
GTTCGCAGGAGTGGCGCGCCCTGGTGGATTCGAACCACCGACCCACAGCTTAGAAGGCTGTTGCTCTATCCAACTGAGCTAAGGGCGCGAAGGCTGCAAGACCCTCAGAACCGCGGCAAACCTGGGATCCGCCAGAACTGACTGAAAAGACGGCCCGACGTGATATTCCGTCTTTGTGCCATCTACGGGGCGCTTCGTCCATGCCCGCAGAGCCGGGTCATATTGCCATGCCGGATGCGCCACCAAAGCCGCCAGGAGGCGATTGCAGGTCTCGGCTGGCAGGTCCATCAGCATCTGCTCGCTGAACAGCCCAACCGGGCCAGCAGGCTCATAAGGATCGCCGCGGGTCACGCAATCCTCCTGTACTTCAATTTGGTCTCAGCAGTGCCAACGGATCGTTAGAGTATTACTAGATCTTCCGATTGCACCGGACCACAAAAATCACCGCGTGGCTGCGTGACCCACGCGCGTCAATGAGTCCAGTTCTGCAGCCGGCCAAACTTAAAATTGTCCGCATAGGCCTTGGGGCGCACGCGGCGAACCTGCGGCAGTTCCAGATCATACGGAATGCCCTGGCGCTCGGCATAGGCCACCGCCTCCTCCCGCGTGGGAAAGTGCAGAGAGACCTGGGCCTGGGTATCGGCGCTGCCGATCCAGCCCATCAGCGGGTCCGCCTGGCGACGAGCGGCGGGCTCAAAATCCAGTACCCATTCATGCGTTTTGGCCGTGCCGGACTGCATCGCGGTCTTCGGTGGCTGATAAATGCGAGCCCGCATGGTCGTCTCCGTCTGCTCGTGTTCCGGGCGGCAAGGCCCGGATGCCTGGTTCATGGTCGGGGCGAGAGGATTCGAACCTCCGGCCCTTGCGTCCCAAACGCAATGCTCTACCAGGCTGAGCTACACCCCGACTGCGGGCTGTCTACTGCATAATCGGCGCGGGCGCTATCTCCCGTTCCGGCCGTTGGCGATTAGCCCCACCAGATCGGCGCTGCTTCAGGCCGCATTGCCGAAAATTCGCTGCTTCACCACGTCGCCCACCCGAATATTGAGCCGTGCGGTGGTGCCGGCGGCGAGTTCCAGTGTCGCGCGCACCGGCACCCGGCTGTCGATCGTGGCCAGGCTCTGCGGCACGGTACTTTCCGCGATCGCGCGAATCCGCCCGTCTGCGCCGATAAACACCATGTCCAGCGACGCGATGGTGTTTTTCATCCACATCTGCGAGCGTTGCTCGGTATGCCAGTCGAACAGCATCCCACCGTCCTCCGGCACACTGGGCCGGAACATCAGGCCCACCGTCTGCTCGGCCGGGCTTAGCGCCATCTCGACATTGAAGTCGTAAGACTTGCCTGCCTGGGTGACAATCTGCAGGGGTTCCTTCCGTAGCTCTGGCTGCGGGCCGGTCTGTGCCCGCGCGAGTGGCGGCAGGGCCAGGAGCGATCCGGCCAACCCCAGAAGAACATGACGACGATTCATGGAAAAACAGGCACCCACGACCCGTTAGCCGCGCGCATTTTGCGGCATCGCCTCGGGAACGATCGTCTGCACGATCGAGGCATCCAGCGCCTCGTACGCATGCAGGCCGATCGTGGCGTAGAGTTCGGCCCGGGTCTGCATCCGGTCCACCATGTTCATCGTGCCGCCGTCACGCGCGATGGCGGCATACAAATCCTCTTGCGCCTTGGATGCGACCCGCATCGAGCTCACCGGCCAGATCACCATCGCATAGCCCATGTCCTGGAACTCCGCGTCGGTGAAGAACGGCGTACGGCCGAACTCGGTCA
>CAINEA010000529.1 GCA_903847525.1 uncultured Acetobacteraceae bacterium
ATCTGCGGCAGCAGGAACCACGCCGCGACCGGCGCCGCGTGCCAGCGCAGCAACAGCCTTATGCCATCCGACAGCCGGTTGCCGCTGGGCCAGGACCGGCTGAGGACAGCGAGTTGCAGGAGCAGCAACGCCGCGGCGATGCTGACCAGATGTCCCGGGGGATAGAGCGCGAACGGACGGCCGAACAGCGTGAGGGTGGACGGGCCGTGCAACTGCACAATCGCGGCGATGGCAACCACGAACAGCCCGGCGGCGCCGGCAATGCCCAGCACCTGCCGCCAGCCCAGGCCACGCAGCCATGCTGCCGCCGGTGAGATCGCGGCAACCAGCCCGGCCCAGGCGGCGCGCGGGACACTCAAACCCAGCGCGGCCAGGGCAACCAGCCAGTAATTGTATTTTTCCAGGAACAGCAAGGTGAGACCGATGGCCAGCAGGCGCCACCATCGCGTTGCCTTCGGGCGAGCGCCGACACGCATGGCGGCGTAGACCACGAAAGCGGTCAGGCCGCTGCCCAGGCCCTCGAGCATGACATCCGAGCCGAGCAGCCGGAACGCCGGGCTGGCGATGATCAAGGCGGCGGCGACGCAGGCGGCAACGTTGCCCGGCCATCTGTCGGTGAACAGGCGCCGCGCGATGCGCGCGCTGAGAACGATGGTGGTGACCCATCCGATCAGGCTCGGCAGGATGGCGAGGCGCTGATCCGGGCCGGCGGGCAGCAGGATGAGCGAGAGCACCAGCCCATGCAGCGGCGGCCAGGTGGTGGATTGCAGGATGTGCACCAGCAGGTCCGGCAGATCGCCGGCACGCAGCGCCAGGACCAGATCCACGGCAAAGCGGTAATGCGTGTTGCGGTCGTGGTACGGGTCTCGCCAGAGGGCGCCCGGATCCTGCCAATGCCCGAGACACATCATCGCGGCGACGGCAACGCCAGCGGCGCAGATCACCGGCGGAACCAGACGATCGGCCAATCGGGCGAGCCGGGTGGGATCAGCCATTGTCGCGCTCGCGCGGCGGCCAGGCGAGCTGCCATTCCCGGCCGGGCGCCAGGTCCAGGTTGGGGTTGTGGAACGGGTCCGCCCGGCAGATCGCCGCCCAGCGGTGCGCCATGCGCCGGCCTTCGGGGCCGTCCGGCAGGGCGGATGCGGTTGCCCCGGCTGTGCCGTAGGTGGTGTTTTCGAGATGGTGCAGCGTCGTGGCGCCGTCATAGACCACCGCGTGGCCGGCCTCGCGCAGGCGAAGGCAGAAATCGACGTCGTTGAACGCGCCCGGATAGGCTCCGTCCAACCCTCCCACGGCGTGAAACACCGAACCACGCACCAGCAGGCAGGCACCGGTTACCGCCGATACCTCCTGCGCTAGGACCGCCCGCCCGGCATAGCCCGGCTGGTCTGCTGGCAGATAGCGATGGGCGTGGTTGCACAGGCCGCCGAGGCCCATGACGATGCCGCCATGCTGCACCGTGCCGTCCGGGTAGAGCAGCCTCGCGCCCACCGCGCCGACGCTTACGTCCGCCAACTGGGCGGCCAGCCGGTTCAGCCAGTCGGCGCCGATCGGCGCGACGTCGTCGTTCAGGAGGCAGAGCAGGTCGCCGCGCGCCAGGGCGGCGAGGCGATTATTGACCGTGGAGAAGTGTTACAGCCCAGGTAGCCAGCGACACCTCACGCCAGCCGGAGTTCCGCGATCAGCGTCTTCGGGTCGGCGCACAGGGTGGCCAGCAAGTCCCAAC
>CAINEA010000530.1 GCA_903847525.1 uncultured Acetobacteraceae bacterium
ATGCTGGTGAACTGCGAGCCCTGATCGGAATTAAAAATTACGGGAGATCCGAACCGATCCAGCGCTTCCTGCAAGGCCTCGATGCAAAATCCCGTCTCCATGCCAGTCGACAAACGCCAAGCCAGAACACGGCGGCTGTACCAGTCCATCACCGCGACCAAATAGACGAAACCCTTGGCCATCGGAATGTAGGTGATATCCGTGCACCAGACCTGGTTCGGCCGGTCGATCACCAAACCTCGCAAAAGATAAGGATAAACAACGTGTTCGGGATGACGGCGGCTGGTGTTGGGCTTCTGGTAGATTGCCTCGATACGCATCACGCGCATCAATCGACGCACCCGCTTGCGGTTGACTATCCAGCCCATACGGCTCAGCGCCGCCACCATTCGCCGTGAGCCGTAGAACGGCGTTGCCAAATACTGTTCATCGATCTGGCGCATCAGCCGAAGATCGTCCTCGCTCACCGCCGCCGGACGCCAATACAGCGTCGAGCGGGCAATTTTCAGCAGACGGCACTGCGCCACGATCGACATCTCGTCGGTTGCGCGGTCGACCAGCGTCAGCCGCGTGGCCTGGTTCATGGACCAGACCTTTTCCGAAAAAAATCCCACTCGATTGTTCCCTCACAGCGTAAGCTGCTGTTTTTCCACGATAAAATTTACTTTCCCGCAGAATACCCCGACACGGCAGCCGTCAAAACTTTTGGCTGTTGATTTCATTGAGAAATTTCGGCACGCACGTCGGGTCAACATTTCCCGTACTATCGCCTGCCATCGCCTTGATCGAGGCATTCTGACGGTCCTGGGACCGTACCGGCGATAGCTTTTCCTCCAGGATTTTACCGTCAGGACGAGATACGTCCAGCGGCACAGCAGACCGGGTTTGGTGAGTCCTCGCGCTCAAAGCCAAAAGCAGCGCGGCTTGCGACCGCGACACGCTATGTGTGACCGTGGCGGCGGTCGCCGTCGGCACCCGGGATTTCAACCTGGACTATATCTCTCGAACCCCATGAGGGGGTAACAACCGTGAGAGGGGCTGTTCCACCGGCGCCCTCGCCGCCTTCGCTATTCGGCTTTTCGTGTAAGGCAAATTGATGGAGGGAGCTTGTAATGGGGGCGGTCGACGAAATCCTGGATTGGTCCGATACCAAGCTGACACCTTGGCGCCAAGACGCACTTCGCCGATTGGCAGGCTCAACTGCGGTCACACCACAAGATGAAAGTGAACTTCTTGATCTAATCAAAGAGAAAGCTGGCTTTTCCCTGGCCGCGAAACCGCCGACACCGACGCCGTTGAACAAAGCTCACCTCGCGTCCGTCTCGAGCGGATCACCTCTTCAGATCAAAGGTATTCGCAACGTCAAGAACGTCAACCGTCTTGTGCCGGCCGCCGCGCTGCCGTTCACGCCCAACGGCATGACGATCGTCTACGGTCGCAACGGCAGTGGCAAGAGCGGCTTCGTCCGAATCTTCCGTACAGCCTGCCGCACCCGCACCGACAACCCAGCCAAGCTCAAGGTGCTAGCTGACGTCTATGGCTCAAGCGGGGGACCGCAAGAAGCCGAAATCATCGTCGACCTGGGCAGCGGTGATGTCGTCGTGCCCTGGACCGCCGGCGCGCCCGCGTCGGAGACCCTGCTACAGGTCGCAGTGTTCGACAGCAGCGCAGCGCAGCTCTATGTCGATGGGGGCAACCAGATCCAGTTTCTTCCATTCGGCTTGGCCCTACCCCACAAACTCAACGAGCTTTGCCTCACCCTCAGGGATAAGCTGGAAGCTGAGCGTAAGCCCATTACGGATCAGATCGCCCTCGTCACCGTTGCCTTCGAGACGCCCAGAACGACGAAGGCCCAGACTTTCTATGCTGGCCTCACGGGCAAGGTGACAGATACGCAGATCGACGCCGCGGCCACGTTTACACCGGATGACGATAAGCGCGTTGACGAACTGACGCGTCTACTCGCCGCGAACACTGCCTCAGCAGCCGACGTGACCGCGCTTTCCACGTGGGTCAAAAACTTAGCGTCGGAATGTGCCAGCCTTGGTCAAGCATTCAGCGACCCGCAGCTCGACGGATATCGCACCCTCAAGCAACAGGCAATCGATGCGCGGGCCGCCGCCGGCACGAAAGCCGCCGACCTCTTCTCAAGTGAGCCTCTCCTTGGGGTCGGTGGTGAAACCTGGCGGCGGCTCTGGCTTGCTGCCCGCGAATATTCGATCACGGACGCCTATGCCGGCCGTGAGTTTCCGGTTCTCAGTACGCCGGACGCGCCCGAAACCTGCGTTCTTTGCCAGCAAACGCTCAGCGCTGAAGCATCGGACCGCATGGGCCGCTTTCAGGCGTTTGTCAGCGGATCGCTCGCCGCAACTGCTGACCAGACTGAAACTGCGGTCACCCAGGCGATCACGTCCCTGCCTCAGGTCGAAATCTTCGCGTCGAAGGATTGGGCAACACGGCTCGAACAGATCCGTAAGCGCAATGCGGAACTCGCCGATACGGTCACGTCCTTCAAGAAGGACATGGAAGCCAGACGCGCGACCGCTCTGGCCTCGCTTCAGACATCTGAGGTGCCACCGCCTCCGTTAGCCGCCGCAGCTCCTGTCTCCCCTCATGGCGCCCTGCAAGATTTATCAGCGGTCCTCTCCACCGAGGCCGAGGCGTTAGCGAAGGCCGATCAGAGTGGAGAGCGCGCGAAGCTGGAAACTGAACGGGCTGAGCTCGCCGATCGCAAGATCCTCACCGCAGGTCGTGATCGCGTGATCAAACGCCGGGACCTTCTCAAGGAGGATGCGCTTTACACCACAGCGCTTGCTGAGGTTCAGACGAAGGGCATTACCCAGAAGGCGAATGAACTCGTCGACACGCATCTGACGAAAATCGTGACAGACCATTTCGAGGTGGAACGCAAAACTTTAGAAATTACGCACCTCAAGGTCGGTTTGGCGCGAAAGAGCGGACAGACCAAGGCCGCGTTCCAAACCAATCCGGGTACCACGCTAACAAAATTGACTTCCGAAATTCTCAGCGAGGGCGAGCAGCGAGCGCTCGCGCTTGCGGCATTTCTAACGGAAATCGCTGTGACGGAAGGAGCGGGCCCGATCGTCATCGACGATCCCGTTTCATCTTTGGACCGTGATCGCGGATTGAAGGTCGCGGCCCGCATCGCAGCCGAGGCGCAAAAGCGCCAGGTAATCGTCTTTACGCACGACTTGATCTTCTTCAACGACCTATGCCGAGAAGCCGACGATCTCGGCGTTACGACTGAAACAATTGCACTCTTCGCCGATGGCGCCAATGCGGGCAAGGTCGATCCCGCCGGGGTATCGTGGAAAGGGTTGAGCGTGACCAAGCGCCTAGCTCGGATTCGGAACGACTTCGCGCCATTGAAAAAGCTCCACACGTCGAGCCCGGCGGACTACGAATTCAAGGTGAAACACCTCTATGGGCGCCTGCGAGACAGCTACGAGCGCCTCGTGGAGGAACACATCTTTTGCGACGTGGTCCGGCGCGGCGTTGACAGGATTGAGACTCAAAAGCTGCGCATGGTGCATCTGTCTGACGCGCTCGCGATCCGATTCCACGATGGTATGACGAAAGCCAATACGCACAGCCATGACAATCCGGCGTCAGACACTGTCTCAATCCCAGATCCAGCCGCCTTCGAGTCGGACCTGGCCTACATTGAGCAGCTCATCATCGACCTCAAGGCGGAGAGCGTCTCGGCGGAAGGCAACCGCCCCAGCATGAAGCCGAAAAAGGATTAGCTCGATCGGAGCGTGCATCACTCCGAGTTTGATCCTCGCACCCTATTACCCAGCGAGTCGATCGCACCACTTCACTCGTCCCTCCCAATGCCGCCGCGTCATTGCACGGTGCTAGCTCCGGTGGCAGACCACGTCGATCCCAGCCCATTGGAAATTCGGATCTCCGAACGTCCCGCCCCGCGCTTCTCGACGCGTACTTGCACGCCGATCCGGTCGATCATGGCGGCTACGTGTGTGATAACACCGACCTTCTGGCCGCGCCCCTGCAAAGTTTCCAGCGCGTCCACCGCCATGTCGAGGGTCTCCGCGTCAAGCGATCCGAATCCTTCATCAATAAACAGAGTATCGACAAAGGACGCCCGCCCTTCGAGACCTGAAAGCGCCAGCGCGAGCGCCAAAGAAACCAGGAAGCGTTCACCGCCTGAAAGGCTTCGGGTCGCGCGCACCTCGTCGCCCATGTCTCGATCGATAATATGCAGCGTGAGATCGGATGCTGCCCCCCGGGCAAGCCTATACCGCGGGCTCAATGCGTTGAGATGATCGTTGGCCAGTTGCACCAAATGATCGAGCGTGATGCCTTGTACGAAGCGGCGGAACCGGTCGCCGCCGGCCGAACCGACGGCATCATCGACGGCCTGCCAAATCGTGAGATCGGCTCTCGACGTCTCGATTTCCACCGACAGGGTTGCCGCAGCGCGGCGCGCCTCGTCGTCTCGCACCAGCGCAGCGGCGAGCACGCCGGTTCGCTGGTGCAAGTCTCCAATTTCCGTCGCCAGCACCGCGACGGCGGCGGTCAACGCCTCCGCGTCGGTTGTCTCATCGAACTCTTCAAGGGACCTGTTCAAGTCGTTCTGCCGCGTCAGGACGGCGGCGCCGGCGTCGTTCACGACCCTGTCGATTTCTTGAATTCGCGCCCGCAGCGCTGCGCGCACGGTTGGCTCAGTGGCAATGAGGGCGGAAACCTGATCAAACGACCGCTTAACGCTCTGACAGGCCGCGTTGAATGCCTGCTCGGCTGAAGCGCGCCGCCGCGTAGCGATCTCCAACGCCGAGACGGCTTCCTCGCAGCGGGCGCCCGCCGCCTGGAACGCGGCGGCAGCGGTGGATTTTGCCTCGCGCGCTGTCGCGACGGCTTCGCGGGCTATACGGCGGCCTTCGTTGATCCGCGTGCGGTGACTGGCTGTGGCCTCGCCATCAAAGAGCTTGGCCCGAGCCACCGTCTTCTCGTCTACGACTGAACGACGTTGATTGAGGCGGGCTTTAGTCTCCGTCACCTGCGTCTGGGCATGCTCCGCCGAGGAAGCGGCCGCTGCGCGATCAGGCGCCAACCGCTGCAACGTGAGATCGAGCTCGCCAATCTGCTTACGCAAGACGTCGTATTCTTTAGAGACCGAAATGAATCTGGCGGCCACGCCCTCGGGATCGGCATCGAGCTGATCGGCTGTTCGCTCAACTGCGGCGAGAAAGGGGACGATTTCGCGGTCGATGGAGCCGAGACGCTCAGCGATATCCGTTCCCCGTACCGTGTGTTCCTTGGCCTTCAATTGCGCGGCGTGCAGCCCGGTCCGCCTTTCCTCGATGTTTCGGATCGCTGCCTCGATCGTCCTGCCAAGCGCGTCGTACTCCCGCTGCAAACCGTCGATCTCCGTCCGAAGGCGTCTGGCATCTGCAAGCGGGGCGCCGGCAGCCACCCGCTCCGCCCTCGCCGCCACCGTAAGTGCCGCCAATTCGGACGCGCCCTGCGCGTTCGGCGCGAGTGGCACACTCGCCACCAATCCAGCCCTTTCGCAGAGATCGCTCAATAATGGGCTCTGCTCGCTATAATCGCCCTCGGCCGCCAACGCTTGGCTGCGCGCGTTCTCAATTCCGCGAGTCGCCTCGGACTGTCGCACCTCGGCGGCAGCGAGCGCACGCGTGGCTGCGCCTAAGCGCAGGCTTATCCCGTCCAGCGCTGCATCCAGTTCCTGGCGGCGCCGGCGGACTGTCGCGACCATGTCGTTCAGCGCGCTGGGGTGTGCAAGATGGGGATGATCTGTGCTGCCGCACACGGGGCAGGCTGCATCCGGCGCCAACATGCTGCGCAAATGCGCGGCCTCTGGCGAGACGGCTTCGTCGGCAAGGTCGGCGAGCGGTGCTATTTCCGCACGGGCCGTTCGATCGCGGAGTTGTTCGGATTCGGCGCTGGCGATCTGGCCGCTGGCCGTGCTTACCTCCTGCGCTGCGGCGGTGAGCTCGGTTTCCCCGCGTGCCAGATCCACCGATGCGCGTATATGCCGATCACAGGCTGTAGTCGCCTCTCGCAGAGACTCAAGGACGCGCTGGAGAATTGTTTCACGTTCCAGGAGCGCTGGCTCATCAATCGCAGCAAGGCGGTTTCGGCGTTCGCCGATATCGCCAGTGAGGCCGTCTTTTCGATCGCGATCCGCCGCGAGCTTCTTTGACAGATCCGCTATTTCGCCTTCCAGTCGCGCCTCCGTCTTGCAGGCTTCCGCCGCGCTGGATGCCACCGTGGCACCGTCCCGTTTGAGTATGACTCGCTTCTCCAACAAGGCCGTCGCATCGCTTAGACGGTCGGCAAGAATAGCGCGACCAGGCTGCCCCTTTAATTGTACCGTTGCTATGCGGTGCGCTTCTGCTGTCTGGCCAAGAGTCTTATCAAGCGCGGTGAGCGCATCTACCCGATTGCGCAAAGCCGTCTCTGCCTGCTGCGATTTCTCCGTCCCATCGTTGAACTCGGCCTGGGCCGTCGCAAGTTCCGCGTCGAGCTTTTCCGCCTCGCTCCAGAGGGGGCCAAAACGCTTAAAGATATCTTCTGCAGCCTCGTCGGCCGTTGCCGCCTCAGCAAGCTGAGTTGCCGCCGCCTCGTCGAGGGTCCGCATGTCCTCACGTGCACTTCGCAAATCACCGAGGCGTGAATCGGCTTCGCTAGCTGTGCGCCGTGCATTATCCAAGTCGACGGATAGTGGACGGAGCGGTTCGACAAGGTCGAATTCGGCCAGGGCACCATAGTCATCGGCTGCGGCCTCACGCGCCAAGCGAGCAGCCGTCGCTTGAGCTTCCGCCTGAGCAAGATCGCTTCTAGCGCTAACAACTCGCTTGAAATGATCCAGGTGTCCATTGTGGCGATCACGTTCTGCCGCCTTCTGGGCGACGGCCTCCGCAAGCTGGCTTTGTTCGTCAAGCAGCCGCTGTCTAGCATCGTCATCGAGAAGACCGATGTCGCTACGTCGCTGTTCAAGCTGCTCGACAGTTCTCCGCCGCGCCTCCGTGCCTTCATGAACACGGATAGAAATTGCGGCATAGATCTCAGTACCGGTTATCTTCTCAAGCAATTCGGCGCGCTCGCTCTCGGCGGCGAGAAGAAATGTATCGAATTCGCCCTGGGCGAGAAGCACTGTTCGCCGAAACTGATCGAATGTGAGGTCAGTTCTCGCTTCTACAGCTTCCCGAACCTGGGTCTTACCGGCCGCCACGGCGCTGCCGTCGTCAAGGCGAAACAGCGCACGTTGTTCATTCTGGAGTCGCCCATTTGCGCGACCGCGGGCGCGATTGGCTTCCCAGCGAACACGGTAGCGTTCCCCATCCTTTCCGACGAAGTCGACCTCCGCATAACCGCCGCCGGCCCCACGGCGGAGGATAGCGCGGCCATCATGAATGGAGATCGCCTCTCCGCTGGGATCGGGAGCGTTTTCCCGACGGCCGATAGAGACACGGGGATATTCGCCGTAGAGCGCAAGACACAGCGCATCAAGAATTGTCGACTTGCCAGCGCCCGTCTCGCCTGTGATGGCGAATAGCCCAGATCCTGCAAGCGGCTCGGCCGCCAGATCGATTTCGAACGGCGCCGCAAGGCTCGCCAGATTTGCGCCACGGATCGCCAGGATGCGCATGGTTCAGGACTCCGCGCGCGCACGGTGGAAGACATCCAGATGCGCAGCATCCGGCGCCACGCCGAATGCACGTTCGAACGCGAGTTTGAACAAGTCCTCCGGGTCTCGTTCCGCCAGCCTGATCATCGGATCGGCAACGACCAATTCATTCAGCGTGTCAGGCATCGCGGTGACACGGGCCTCGACGATGCGAACGGGAAAGCTCTCGGCAATGCGGTCGATCTCCTCCCGAAATCCTGGCTGAAGCCCCTCGCGGGCCAGCCGGACCTGGACGAATGGCCACTCGCTAATCGGCAAATCTGGTTGAAGATCCAGCGCCGTCAGGTGATCGCCAAAGTCGGCCAGACGCATCTCACCTGCCTCCGGGAGGCGAAGAAAGGCGACGGGCCGCCCGATCGGGATGTGTTCAGACACGATCTTGACCCCGTCGAGGCTCACAAGGGTCACCCCATGCAAGTACGGCTGCTCCGTGGCGGACAACGGAATAAGTGAACCCGAATATCGGACGGTATCTCGTCCGACGGCCTGAGCTTTATGCAGGTGACCGAGCGCGACATAGCTCGCCTCCGGCGGGAATACATCATGCGGCACTGCATGCTGACCGCCGACCAAAATTCGACGCTCAGCGCCCTCAGACTCGATGCCTCCCGCCACGTGGAGATGCCCAGTCGCGACAAAGGGCAAGCCATCCATGTGCGGCCGCAACGCTTCGAGTAGCTCCGCGTACAGGGTTCGCACGCCTGCGACAACGGGGGAACCCGCCTCGTCATCCAGCCGCGTAAGGTTGGGAAGGCACGCTGCCGTTGGGTAGGAAACGGCGAGGACATGAGCTGCCAAGGCGCCGCTCGCATCGACGATCGGCACGAGGTGGCGCGACGCCTCGATCCGTCCGTCCTGCCTTCGCACATTTCCAACGACTCGGATGTTAAATGCTTCCAATAAGGGACGCGGCGCCTCCAGCCGACCGGCGGCATCGTGGTTGCCTGAGATAATCACGGTTGTCATACGTGGCCGAGCGCGGCTCAGTCGCACAAGCGTGTCGTAGAAAAGTTGCTGCGCTTCTCCAGAGGGGTTTTGGCTGTCGAAAACGTCCCCAGCGATGACCAGCGCATCGACGTCGCGCTCAACGATGATCTCTTCAAGCCGCCCGAAAACTTTGCGGTGCTCATGTTCGCGCGAGAACCCCCGAAGCGTTTGACCGATGTGCCAATCAGCCGTGTGAAGGATCCGGATCACGCCCTGACACCTATGGTCGCGCAGTTTCTTTCCGTTCTACCAACGGCGACCACCCGTCGGGCCCAACGACCGTGCCGCATGCGAGCTTGCAATTCGCAGTGTTCACTTTCAATTAAACACCATCGTATCGAACTCATATTCTTGCTCCACGGCCTGCGATGTAGGAGGCGCGCAAGCGAACCGCAGCTGTGCAAGCTCTAGAATCTATGATTCTTTGCCCGCTATTTGCCGCGAACTTGCACTGCCAATTCTTATTCACGTTGGAAATCCAGACTTCTTCAGAGCAGCTTCCGTCTCCGCTCGATTCACGACGACAATATGCTGGCGTCGGGCGTCATCCTTGGCGGCGTCGCCAAGTAGCCCCAGGCGCTTCAAGACATAGAACATCATGGCATAGCGAACTGTGAGGACGCCGCGACCTCTCTCCAAGCCATAATCCTTGGCGACCACCGCCTTCTGACTGGCCGTCAGATCGGGATGAGGACCTATCACGACATCGAAGCGACTCTGCCAAAGCTCGTCTTGCTCGCGAGGTGCCCCAGATTCGCCGATGGCACCGACGCCGAGGATGCGTGGTAGCAAAAAATCTTCCTGTTTACGCACTTTTCTCAGCCAGTTTTCTTGACTGATCGTTGTCCCGCTCAAACATAAATATCGGCCAGCTTGAGCAACCGGTATGGCATGGGCGTGGTGCGGACGCCTGCCCAGAGAAGCCGCGGCATCATAGC
>CAINEA010000531.1 GCA_903847525.1 uncultured Acetobacteraceae bacterium
GCGGAGCCCCTGGCCTTCCTTCCTTGCTAGCCCAACAGCTCACCAACGGCGTGCTACTGGGCTCTACCTATGCGCTGTTCGCGCTAGGCTTCACGCTGATGTTCGGCGTGCTGCGGGTGATCAACCTCACCTACGGCTTCTATTTCTCCGCCGGCGCGTTCATGGCGCTGTACCTGACACGGCTCGGGGGCCTCGGGGTATGGGCCGCACTGGTCCTGGCCGCGATCGGCACTGGCCTGCTGGCGGTGGCATTGGACTGGCTGCTGCTGACGCGCTTGCGGCGGACCGGCGCTTCGGAGTTGGCGTCCCTGATGGTCACCCTGGGCGCCGTTTTGGCGCTGTATGCGGCGATGACCTCCGTTCTCGGCCCGGACATTCGGCGCCTGCCGCCAGGGCTGCTGGGGTCGGAGGCGCTGGTGATCGCCGGTGTGCGCGTCACCCAGGCGCAGTTGCTGATCCTGGCGACGACCGGTGTTCTGGTCGCCGCACTGCTGCTGCTGATCCGTGGCACCAGGCTGGGCCTGGCCATTCGCGCGATGGCGGAACGTCCGGACACCGCAGGGCTGATGGGAATCGACACCGGACGGATCGCGGCGCTGGTATCGTTCATCTCCGGCTGCCTGGCCGGTGCCGGAGGCGTGCTCATCGGCCTGAACTTCAACGCCATCCAGCCCTATATGGGCGAAGCGATGATGCTGCGCGGCTTCGTGGTCATCATCGTCGGCGGCCTCGGCGACATACGTGGCGCGCTGATCGCCGGGCTGCTGCTGGGGGTGATCGAGGTAGTGACCGCCGGCTATGTCGCTTCCGGCCTGAAGGAGGCCGTGGCCTTCGCCATCCTTGTTCTGGTGCTCTGGACCCGTCCCTCCGGCCTGTTCGGCCGCGCCGTCGTGCGGAGGGCATGATGCCGGCCTGGCTGGATGATTTCCTCTGGACCTACCAGAATGTGGTGCACGCGCTTGGCATCAACGGGCTGCTGGCGTTGTCGATGTATGTGGTACTCGCGGTCGGACAGTTGTCGCTCGGGCAGGCGGCGTTCATGGGGCTGGGAGCGTATTCCTCGGCGCTGATGACCCTCAAGCTGCACTGGCCTTTCTTTGTCGTGCTGCCGGCATCCTGTGTCGTGCCGGTGCTGTTCGCGCTGGCGATCGGCGTGCCGACACTGCGCCTGTCCGGCGTGTACCTGGCAATCGCCACGATCGGCCTCGGCGAGGTACTCCGCGCCGCCTACCTGAACATCGACTATGTCGGTGGAGCGCTGGGCCTGTCCGGCATACCGGAGCGGGCGAATTTCTGGATGATCTACGGCCTGCTCGCCGCAGCGATCGTGATCCTGTGGCGGGTCGGGCGCAGCGGTATCGGCCGGGCGATGGAGGCGTTGCGCGAGGACGAGAACGCCGCCCAAGTGATGGGCATCAACATCTTCGCCTACCGCATGGGCGCGCTGCTGGCCTCGGCCGTTCTGGCCGGAATTGCCGGCGCGCTGAGCGCGCATGTGTCCAGCTTCATCGGCCCTAACGAATATGGTTTCGAACCGGCGGTAACGATCCTGTCCTTCGCACTGCTGGGCGGCATCGGCACGCCGCTGGCCCCCGTGCTCGGTGCCTGGATCCTGACCCTGCTGCCGGAATTGCTGCGCGGCTTCTCCGACCTGCGGCTGGTGTTCAACGGCGTGATCATCGTTCTGGCCGTGCTGTTCCTGCCGAACGGCCTGCTGGCCTGGCGCATGCGCCGCAGGGCGGCATGAGCCTGCTGGAAACCAGCGGCCTGACCCGCCGCTTCGCCGGACTGACGGCCGTCGATCAGGTCGACCTTACGGTGACGCAAGGTACTATCCACGCGGTCATCGGCCCGAACGGCGCCGGCAAGACCACGTTGTTCAACCTCATCTCGGGCCTGGTGCCGCCCAGCGACGGCACGATCTGCTTCGCCGGCCAGGATATTACTCAATTGCCGGTGCACCGCCGGGCGGGGCTGGGCATGGCGCGGACGTTCCAGAACATCCGCATCTTCGCCTCCATGACCGTGCTGGAAAACGCATTAACCGGGCTGCATGCGCGCCTGGATGCCAACCTCGCCTCCGTGGTTCTGCGCCTGCCCAACTTTCGCCGCGCCGAAAGCCAGGCCGTCGCCCGCGCGCGCGCTGTGCTGGAATTAGTCGGCCTTGCGGATAGGGCGGAAAATCGCGCCGCCGCCCTGCCATATGGCGACCAGCGCCGTCTGGAAATCGCCCGCGCGCTGGCCTTCAGCCCCCGTCTGCTGCTGCTCGACGAACCGGCCGCCGGCATGAACCCGGCCGAGACCGACGCCCTGAAGGCCCTGGTGCACCGCATTCGCGACGCCGGCACCACCGTGCTGCTGGTCGAGCACGACATGGGCTTCGTAATGGATCTGTCGGACCGCATCACCGTGCTGAATTTCGGCCGCCGCATCTTCGAGGGCACGCCGATCGAAGTGCGGCAGGAAACAGCGGTGATCGAGGCCTATCTGGGCCACAAGGTCGCCGAACGGCTGGCGCGTCGGAGCGCGGGCGCTTGAGCAGCCTGCAGGTTCAGGGACTGAGCGTCACCTACGGCCGCACGGAGGCTTTGCGCGGCATCGATTTGACCGTCGCCACCGGCCAGGTGGTCTGCCTGATCGGCGCCAACGGCGCGGGCAAGACCACGACCATGCGCGCGCTGTCCGGCCTGGTGCGGCCAAGCGCCGGACAGGTGCACCTGGACGGATCGGATATCACCGGCATTCGCCCGCACCGCATCGCCGCCGCCGGTCTGCTGCAGGTGCCAGAGGGACGGCAAGTCTTTGCCGAACTGACGGTGGCGGAAAATCTCGCCGTCGGCGCCTGGCTGGTTTCAGACCGCGCCGTGATCGCCCGCCGCCAGGAAGACGTACTCGCCCGTTTCCCGCGATTGCGCGAACGGCTGGACCAACTGGCCGGTTCGATGTCGGGCGGCGAACAGCAGATGCTCGCTCTCGGCCGCGCCCTGATGGGCGCGCCGAAGCTGCTGCTGCTGGACGAGCCTAGCATGGGACTGGCGCCGCTGTTCGTGGAGGAGATCTTTTCCATCATCGCCACGTTGAAGCGCGAGGGGATCACGATCCTTCTGGTCGAGCAGAACGCGTCGGCTGCTCTGGACGTCGCCGATTATGCCTATGTGCTGGAAAACGGCCGCATCGTCACCCACGGCCCGGCCGATATCGTTGCCAACGATCCCGCGGTGGTCGCCGCCTACCTGGGCGGCTGACCTCGGATCAGGTTGCTTCTTTGGCAGCCCTACTGCTTTGTGGCGTTGCCCGCCAGCGACCCTCGCTTCACGATGACGCAATTGCCCTCGTCGTAGGTCCAGCTCGTCGCGCCCATGTGGCGGTCATCGATGTGAAAATTCAGGCTGTCGCGATCGATCCAGCCGGAGCGCGGGTCGGACCCGTCGGTATAGCTGAACTCGATCCGGTCCGTGCCGAACACGGCCCCCGGAATGGGGCGGCTGGAGTGGGTTTCCGGCGAATAGAGCGCCAGGCTTCCCTTGGCTCGATCGACGATAAAGGACAGAGACGGGGTCGGGTTCTTGCCATCCGGAGCGGTCACTCGCTCGCCCGCCGGTTTGTCGGCGGTAACCTGGAAAGTCGAGCCGACGCATTGTAGCCAGACCGGCGAGGCGGCCTGGGCCAGCCCAGGGGCAAGGACCAGGCCAAACAGCAACATAGCCGGGCGAATGCAATGCGTGGCGGAGTTGGCGTGATCTTTCACGAGATCCGATCCTTCTGGGCTAATGCCGTGGCGGGCTTCCTGCCTTAACGGTAATCGTCGCACACGGACCGGAGCCAAGCTAGATGGTTCCCATCCATCCGGCTTGCGTGAAGCCGGCGAATTGGCTGAACTGCGGGAAAGTCGAGGCCACCCAAGCGCCGCGGCGTCAGAACAGGGACACACTCCATGCGCAACAGCCGAATTGAGGTACAGCCTATCGCCGGTGCGGTCGGTGCGGAAATCAGCGGGGTAGACCTTTCGCAGCCGCTTTCTGGCGACCAGCTTGCCGATATCCGCCGGGCCTTCGGCGATCACGGCGTGATCTTCTTTCGCGACCAGGCGCTTTCCCCGGCCCAGCACGTGGCTTTCGCGGAAAATTTTGGCCCGATCGCGATCAATCGCTTCTTCCGCGCAGTGGAGGGCTGGCCGATGATCGCCGAGGTGCGCAAGGAACCGGAGCAGAAGGCCAATATCGGCGGCGGTTGGCACACCGACCACAGCTACGACGCGGAACCCGCGCTGGGATCTGTGTTGTATGCGCGCGAAGTGCCGGACCACGGCGGCGACACGGTCTTCGCCAGCATGTACGCCGCCTATGACGCGCTGTCGGACGGTTTGAAGTCACGGCTGGGTGAAATGCGGGCGGTGCACTCCTCCCGTCACGTCTTCGGTCAGAAATCCGGCCGTCCGGCGGAGATGAAGACCCGGATCCTGAACCCGGAACTGGCGACGCAGGACGCGATGCACCCGGTGGTGATCCGCCACCCCCACAATGGGCGGCCCGCGCTGTACGTCAATCCCGGCTTCACGCTGCGCTTCGAGGGCTGGACCGACGAGGAGTCTCGCCCGCTGCTGCAATATCTGTATGCGCAGGCGACAAAGCCGGAATTCACCTGCCGGTTCCGCTGGCGGGAAGGCTCGATCGCGTTCTGGGACAACCGCTCCACCTGGCATCTGGCGGTGAACGACTACCACGGCCAGCGACGGCTGATGCACCGCATTACCGTGGGCGGCGTTCCGCTGCACTGACCACCGCCCCGGACGCCCTCGGTCCGTTTAGGTGTGGGGCGGCTGAACCTGCTTTTTCACGAAATAGGTATCGACCGCGTCTCGCAGCGCCCGCGCGATCACAGCGCGATGCGGGGGACGGCGCAGCAGCGCCTCGTCCTGCCGATTGGAAATGAAGCCCGTTTCCACCAGCACGCTCGGGATGCCAAGCGCGCCAAGCACGTAGAAACGCCCCTGCCGTGCGGGGTCTGGCACCATCGAAAGATCATCGTCGAGGCTATCCACCATCACGAGCTGCAGGCGGGCCGATCCCGGTGCCGGCTGTCCGGGTTTCGCTAATGCAGCGGCGATCGCGCGAGAATTGCCGCGATGCGCGGCAATATGGGCGACCTGCGGACCCGAGGACTGCGCAGGCCGGACATAAACGCTCGCGCCCCGCGCGCGATGGTTTGCAGAAGCATCCGCGTGAATGGAGATCATCAGATCCGCCTTCTGCGCGATCGCGAACCGGAGCCGCGCCGAAAGCGGAACGAAAGCGTCGCTGTCGCGGGTAAGCAGGACGCGATAACGCCTGGTGGCCCGGAGCTGGCGGCCAAGCTCCTGCGCGGTTGCGAGCGTCACGGTTTTTTCCAGTGTTCCCGACGGGCCGACCGCACCGGCGTCCACGCCGCCATGGCCGGCATCGACAATGACCAGCGGCAACTGAGCCGCATGAACCCTGGCATGGGCCGTTTGGCCAGGCGCATTGCGGACGCGGGAAGCGGCCTTGGCGTGCTGCGTTCCATGGCGGGTCGGCCTGGCGGCATGACGATGATGCGGCCGCGCCTTCCCGGCATGGGAAACCGCAACGGCCGACGCGCGCTTCGGCGCCTTGGCGAGGGCGCCTGACAGACCAGTGCCTAGCAATCCCGGCAGCAGCACGGCGAGGAGGAGGCCTCGGCGCAGGGTACGCGCGAGTGTCATGGTATTTGCGCGATCATATCCGGATTTGCGTGCAAGATGATCTTCCTCTTTGGCCTTCGACTTGCCGGATCGCGCCCGCTGCGTTCCCTCAGAAATGGGCAGATGCCAGGTCCCGCGCCGACAACTTCGAGGAAATTTCCCGGATGCTCAAGGCCCGTTGCGTTAAAATTCCTCCACAACCGTCTGTATTCACGCTAAGTTTTAGACTGCGGATTTCTACCTTCCCCCAGATCCCACCAAAGCCCGGCGAACGCGGCGATGCCTTCCCGCGCAGGGCCTGTGAGAAAATGTTCGTCCGGGCCATGCTGCTTGCAGCCGTTGTAACTGTGCGGCACCCAGATCAGCTTCACGCCGAGATGGTCGATGAACACGTCGCCGGGCAGGCCGCCGGAGGCGTTGGGGATTACCTGCACGCGCTGGTCCGGCAATGATTTTTCCATGCTGGCCACCGCCCATTTCACCCAGGGGTCGGCGGGATCGGTGCGGCTGGCGTTCATGCGGACGTAGGAGCCTTCGATCTTCACCTCGGGAAAGCCGTGCGCGTCCAGATGCCGGCGCAGGGCGGCGGTGAAGGTCTCCGGGTCGCTGTCGGTGGTGTAGCGGATCTGGCAATGCGCCCGGGCGTTGGGGGCCACGGCATTCACGGGGTTCTCCGGCCGGCCGGACAGCATCGCCAGCACGATGAAGCCAGTCCAGCCATAGATCTTCTCCGCCGCGCTCAGGCCAGGTTCGCCCCAATCCGAGTCGATCGCTGCGGACTCCGCACCGCCACCCACCACGCAGCCAGCCAACGCCTCGCGCACGCTCGCCGGCACCGCGCTGGCATTGCCGCCCTCCGCCGCCTTGCCACCGTTCGGCAGCCAGTCACGCACCAATATCTTGCCGTGCCGATCGCAGATCGACGCAATCGCATGCGCCAGCACCACCGCCGGGTCCGTCGTCAGTCCGCCCCAATGGCCGGAATGCACACCACCGGGACGCAGGTCCACGATCAGGTCGAAATGAAACGTCCCGCGGCTGCCGGTAGCGATGGTCGGCGTCTCCGGCATCACGCGCGGGCCGTCGCTGGCGATCAGCACATCGGCGGCGAGTTTTTCCCGGTTGGCGGCAACGAATTCGCGCAGGCCCTGGGAACCACGTTCCTCCGCGGTTTCCAGCACGATCTTCAGGTTGAACCCCAGCCTGCCGCCACGCTCGGCCAGCACGGCTTCGAGCGCGGCAAGATTGAGCGCGTGCTGGCCCTTGTTGTCGGCCGTGCCGCGGCCGTACCAGCGGTCGCCCTCCTCGGTCAGCGTCCAGGGATCGAGGCCGGCGCGCCACTGGTCTTCCAGGCCGCGCACGGTGTCGCCATGTCCATAGGTCAGCACCGTCGGGCGGGCCGGGTCCTCGATCCGCTCGGCGGTCAGGATCGGGCCGAAGCCTGCCAGCGGATTGGCGTGGATCTCGGTGACAAATCCCATGCCTTCCAGCCAGGGGCCAATGAAGTCGCGCAAGTAACGCCACAAATCGGCCTCGTGCCCCGGGTCCTGGGAGGTGCTGGGCACCGCCACCAGTTCCGTCAGGCGGGCACGAAAGCCGCCGTCGTCAAAGAAAGTTCTGGCGCGCGCGATGGCACCTTCACGGGTTGGCATGGGTAAGCTCCTTTCAGCCGATGCGGCCGTGCTCTTCCGGGGTGCGCAGGGTCAGCGCCAGGGCATGCAAACCGCTGCTGAACTCGTCTGCCAGCAAATCGTGCACCGCGCGCGAGCGGGCCACACGGTTCACTCCGGTAAAAGCCGCACTGACCATCAGCACGGTATAATGCGTCTCCCCGCCGGGGGCGGCGCCGGCATGGCCGGCGTGCTTGGCGCTGTCGTCGACGACGAGCAATGTGGCAGGTGCGAAGCCGTCGCGCAGGATGCGCTCGATCCTGGCCGCACGGCCGGAATGGGTGCTTTGACTTGAAGGGGTGTGCTGCATGCATCACATATCGAACAACCCGGAGGCCACGCCAACCGCTTTTTGCAGGCGGCTCTTTTTTCCTTGGCAGGACCAGTTGCCAACCGGGCGGTAGGATGGCCATAACTTCAAGATGATCCGTCGAAACGCGCGCCCCAGGGCCTACGCGCCCGACCCGGCTGCGCCGGGTCGAACCTGTGACATGCCCGCCTGCTGCGGCATGGGGGAATACCGCGCGCCCAAATCCCGCACTGCTCTGAACGATTACTGGTGGTTCTGCCTGGAGCATGTGCGCGCCTACAACGCCTCCTGGGATTTCTATAAAGGCATGACACCCGGGCAGATCGAAGCGCAGTTGCGCGCCGACACGTCCTGGCAGCGGCCGAGCTGGCCGCTGGGAAGCATCGGCTCTGGCCATGCGTGGGAACAGGACGCACTGAACGATCCGCGGCGCATTCTCGCCGCCGGCGGCGTCAACCAGGGCTCTGCGCGCGGCCGCACTGCCTCCGAGCAGACCCCTACTGAATTGCGCGAGCCGATGGCCACGCTGGGTCTGAGCTGGCCGACCACACTTGATCAGGTGAAGACACGGTATAAGGAACTGGCCAAGCGCCACCACCCCGACGCCAACGGGGGCGACAAGGCGGCGGAAGAGCGACTGAAGACGATCAACCTGGCCTATGCCACGGTGCGCACAAAGCTCGCCGCCGAGCCCCGGCTCCAGGCGGCCGGTTAGGCAACGACTTGGTTCATGACGCTCGTGCGGATGCGGCCCGCTCGCGTGAGACTTGGGAGACCTTTCGCTCCCGGCGCGGGCGTGGTTAAATTTTTCATCGAACACACAGGACATGCTGGCTTATGAACACTGTCACAGCTATCGCCGAAGCGCGGCCGACCTCCGCGATCAACCTGCCCGACACCACTGTGAAGGTCCGCGAGACCTTCGGGATCGATGTCGAGATGGCGGTACCCGCCTTCTCCATCCGCACCGAACACGTGCCGGACATCGACACCTCCTATCAGTTCGACCGGGAGACCACGCTCGCGATCCTGGCCGGCTTCGGTCACAACCGCCGGGTGATGATCCAGGGTTATCACGGCACCGGTAAGTCCACCCATATTGAGCAGGTGGCCGCGCGCCTGAACTGGCCCTGCATCCGGGTGAACCTGGACAGCCACATCAGCCGCATCGACCTGATCGGCAAGGACGCCATTGTCTTGAAGGACGGCAAGCAGATCACCGAATTCCGCGAGGGCATCCTGCCCTGGGCCCTGCAGCACGCCTGCGCCCTGGTATTCGACGAATACGACGCCGGCCGCCCGGACGTGATGTTCGTGATCCAGCGTGTTCTGGAAGTCGAGGGCAAGCTGACCCTGCTCGACCAGAACCGCGTGATCCGCCCGCACCCGTCCTTCCGGTTGTTCTCCACGGCCAACACGGTCGGGTTAGGTGACACCACGGGCCTCTATCAC
>CAINEA010000532.1 GCA_903847525.1 uncultured Acetobacteraceae bacterium
CGCAGGCGAGGGGCAATCTGCCATTCGAGAATCGTTCGCAGATCCATCGGTGAATATCCTTCGCCCCTGACTTCGAACTGAAGAATTTCGCCCAGTGCAGTCGTCAAAGGATTCAGTCGTGGGGTGCCGTACCCTTTGGGGACTCGTTCTGCCGCGTCAATCAGTCGTTCGGCAATTAACTGTCGCCCGCGAAAGACATCCGTCCCCTCGTTAAAGACAACGGTGACCAGCGACAGTCCGAATTTCGAGATACTGCGAATCTCTTCGACGTTGGGCAGACCGCACATCGTCAGTTCGACGGGCGATGTCACGTATTGCTCGACTTCGAGAGGTGACAACGCGCCCGCTTCGGTAACGATCTGAACCTGCACGTTCGTCATGTCGGGTACGGCATCGATTGGAAGGTTAACTGCCGAGTAAACCCCCAAAGCTCCCATGATAAAAACCAACGAGATGACAAGCATCCGGTTGCCGAGCGAGATATCGATCAGTTTTTCGAGCATGGGCCTTGGCCTTGATTACGAATAAATAGAGACCCATTTCATAAACGAATCCGGCACCGTATGCCACAACGATTCATTGAAGTCAAAAAGGCGATTTATTCACGAATCTGACGAATCGCCTGGCGCTGGCTTCGCCTGCAACCCGATCACGAGAAGAATGCGAACCACGAAAAACGCCAAAAACACGAAAAATTTCGGTCCCGGTGAGCCGGCACAGCCGGTTCTTGTGCGTCGAACGACGGGTTCGGAATAGGGTTATCGTACGCGCGTTGAATCGATGAGCCGGGCTGCGTATGCCCTTTGATCCTTTTCTTCTGCGGATTTTTCACGCCCTGCAAAGTCTCCAAACGTAAGTAGACGAACAAAATTCGTGTAAAATGAAAAGACTTTTGAATTTTCCGATCAGCGAAGATTAGCGCTGATGGGTGTTCCAAACTTTCTTTTCTTCTGAGATGACCGGCGAAGCTCATCGTGTGAACACCAAAGCAACGCCGCCGATTGCGAAGACTTCACGAATTGCGTCTAATGATTCACGGACCGTGACGAATTCCGTCCGGCAGACATCAACGTTTTCCGCTCGTTCAAATAAGGATGTCACGTGGCTCGTTACCAGCGCTTCGGCACGATCTCGGCGGCATTGGCAATCGCATTAACCGCCGTCGTGTTTGTTTCAGTTTCATCGGTCCTGGCACAGTCCAGCAAGAATAAATCGAAGCAATCGAAACCGATTTCATCGGCCGAAGTGAAGCAGATCGATGTGCGACTGCAGAAGTTGCAAGACACCTTTGAAACGGAATCCAAAGCCATTATCGATGGTTACGAACGATCAGGCCAATACGATCGAGCGAAATTTCTGCTGGAAGTTCTGCTCAAACTGGACCCCAAAAACGAAGAAATCAAAAAGAAGATTTCAGAACTTGAAGACAATGTCCTGAAATCATCGGAAGTCGATTTCAAATTTGAGACCAGCAGTGATTGGACACCTGTGGGAAATGTTCATAAGGATAAACTCGCTCGTGTTGAAGCGGCCGGCGATTACAAACTGATTCTCACTGTGTCGAATATGAGCGCTGATGGGTTTCCCACCGAAAACGTCATGCGGGATCTTGTCGGGCGCGTTCCCACCGGGGCATTGATGGGAATGATCGTGACCGAAGAAAATCAGTCGGGCAAGCAGCCACCCGAGCCGTTCACGATCAAATCCAAACATGAATTTACTCCCAAAAAAGACGGTGTTCTGTTTCTGAAGGTGAACGCCCCGCCCGGTTCGAAATGTATTGGAGACTTCAGGATCAAGGTCAGCGGCATTTCGAGAGCAACAAAAGGTGAAAAGATCGAGCAATGAATCAGGGAGATGCTCTGTTGCGAAAGGATGAAGGCGGAAGGATAAGGGATGAATAATCAGAGTGCTGCGATTCCGTCCTCTTCAGAATCGTCATTTAATCTTTCCCCTTCATCTCTTGTCACCCCCTGGCGAGTTGGTGTGCTTGGCCTGGGTCAAGCTGGCTTGTTCTATGTTGAATGTTTAAGTCTTTCTGCCGATATTCGCCTGGTCGGGGCCTTTGACTCAGACCCGTTGCGTCGGGCTCTGGCGACCGGTTCGGGTAGTCCACTATTCGATCAACGTGATTCGTTGTTGTCGCCAAGCGTGGCTGACGCGATTTTTCTGGTCGATGACTTTTCTGAAGAACGCGCCAAAACAGTATTGCTCGGCGGCCAGCATCTTGTCTTCGATCGGCCATGGGCGGTTTCATCCGATTTGCTGCGATCACTTGGTGAGTTGGCCAATACATCAAATCGAACGGCAACGATTGTCAGTCCTGGACGTTGGTCGGCGAACTTTGTTTCCGCCATGACGGCGCTTGGAACCGGACGATTGGGAAACTTGCATTCCGTGCGACTGTCGAGCTTTGAGAAACGCGTCCCTGGTGAGACGTCTGCCGAGGGGGTGCTCCGCGAATTCGGATATCGTTGTCTTGATCAGCTATTTGCTCTTGTCGACTCAACGCCTGATCGTGTTTTCGCAAAATTGTTGAACGATGGCGGGCCGAAACAAGAGCACGGTTTCCTCGCTGTCATCGATTTCACGAATGGCTGCAGGGCTCAAATCGAAATCGATACTCGATCACGACTCGGCTTTCAAACGGAATGGATGATCGAAGGTTCGACAGGCAGTTTTCGTAATGATCGACTTTATACCGAAACCGATGATGGCGAGATCGTTGATGAACCGTAAGCCCATGTCGAGCATCCGGTCCGCCTCATCCAGCACCAGGAACTGCAGCCCGGAGAAATCCGCGTAATTCCGGTCCATGAGGTCCAGCAACCGGCCCGGGCAAGCGATGACCACATCGGTCGAGGCACGGAGCGCACGGATTTGCGGCTGCTCGCCCACGCCGCCAAAGACGGTGGCCATCGTCAGTGGCAGATGCTTGGCATAGGCGCGCACGTTTTCCTCGATCTGAACGACCAGTTCCCGCGTCGGCGCGATGACCAGCACCCGGGTGCCCCGGCGTCCTCCGGCGGCCAGATTGGCGGCGAGTTTCGTCAGGATGGGCAGCGTAAATGCCGCCGTCTTGCCGGTGCCCGTCTGGGCGATGCCAATGAGGTCCAGCCCGGCAATGATGGGCGGGATGGCGGCGGTCTGAATGGGGGTGGGCTCGGTGTAGCCGGCTTCCTGCACGGCCTGCAAAATTTTGGCGTCGAGACCCAGATTACGAAATGACATTGAGCCGCAAGGGTAGCCAGAAACGGCGCGATAGCACGCCCCAAACGCATTTTGCCGGGGTCATCTCCCTGTCCTGCACCTTCTGTCAGCACCGGCATTCACCAACCTCACTGTTGGCTTAGGGGGCGCAGAAAACATCGCTTCTAAAGGAGTTTTCGCTTATTTTGGCGGCACCAGCCGAGCCCTGCCCCCTACTCCATTCCTTCTCAATTTCCGGCGCTTCTCAGGCCGTCCCCTAGCTCTGGCTGGATTGCACCTTCAGGTGTGATTCTGGGCATTTTATCACCGCAATGAACGACACGCTCAACACGAAGACGGAACTGCCGGTGATGGAACTGCGCGAGACGCTGCGCCGCTTAACCTGGCTGGTGGGCATGCTCGCCGTGATCGCCACGGTGGCGGTGGTCGCGCACGAACCCTTTGGCCGCATGATTGAGCAGCGCCAGGAAGCCGGTCGCCCGATGCCGGCCACCGGCACCATGCTGGCCCAACGCTGATCCGCCAACGCCTTTCAAACGAAGCAAGGCCGGAGGCTGTCCTCCGGCCTTTTTCTTTGAGTTCAATCGAAACTCATGCAGGCCGCTCAGGCCAGCGGGATGGTCACCGCTTCGAGCAGTTCGGCGCTGAAGGGCTCCACTTTGAGTTCCAGCCCTTCGTACCAGATGCAGACGAGATCACCGTCGGAAAAACCCCGCAGTCGAAGCGATTGATCCACCGTCACAATGATGGGGGGCTCCTGCACCTGACCGATCGTGTGATGCACCGTCATCACCGGTCCCCCCGACATCAGCCGTACGAGCTCGTCAGGTTTGAACCGGCAAGGCACCGGTACTTTTTGGGCCTCTGCGGTCATCGCAAGTGGTAAAATGCCCACATTAAGAGGCCAGAGAGCAAGCCCAGGGCGATCAGAGGACCCCGAAGTTTGGCCACCTCCTGCCGCAACGTACTCCAAAGGCCCGTGTCATCCAGCCAGCGGTCACAGGCCGGGCAAAGCGACGAATCGCGAGCCACCAAGGAATGGCAATGCACGCAACTTTTTTTAGTCCAGGACATTGTTGGCGGGAGATAAGTTCCTAGTAATATTCCCTATCAACTGTTAGCCAAATTATTAACGTTTCAATTCTAAGCGTCAACCTGTTTCCCCTTCAGATTCAGCAAGATAACGATTCTCGATAAAAGGCGGATGCAAGCAGGGGGAGTGTTTGCCTGAAGTCTGAGAATGGAGTGGTCCTGCAGGCCATCGGGGCCTTCCCGGTCGCCCTCGCTTCCCTGATCGTTCTGGGTGATTCCGCCGCCCGGCTCGCCGAGGGCTGGGGCATCCCGTTGGTAGCCCTGGCTCAGCAGGCCAACCCGTTGTGGGAACCCGCCGCCTGTCCGCTGTGTGCGGCGGGGGAGCCAGTGAGCCAGTAAGCCAGTGGGTCAGTGGGATGCTTAGCCACCGGACGCTCGCTCCCCCTCTCACTTTCTCACTTACTGGCTCACTCGCTCACGCTCCGCCCGCAAACCCGGCCGTCAGCCGTCCCTTCACCTTCACTTCACCCCGGGCGATCGCGGCGATGGCGGCGGGATACAGCTCACGTTCCGCCTGTTGGATGCGCTCATGCAGCGTCAGCGCCGTGTCGCCATCCAGCACCGGCACGGCCCGCTGCCCGATGATCGCACCGGTATCGATGCCTTGGTCCACGTAATGCACGGTGCAGCCCGTCACCTTCACGCCGTAGTCGAGCGCCTGTTTCCACGCGGCCAACCCGGGAAACGACGGCAGGAGCGACGGATGGATGTTCACCACGCGCCCCTCAAACGCCCGCAAAAACTCGCCCTTGAGGATGCGCATGAAGCCGGCCAGCACGACGAGGTCCACCTGCGCCTCCCGCAGCGCGCCGATGTAAGCGGCCTCGGCGGCCTCATCGAGTTTGGTGCGAAACGGCCCCGGCGCAATGAATCGGTTCGGCAGCCCACGCCCGGCCGCGTGCGTGAGAATGCCCGCCTCCGAGACATCGCTGGCGACGAGGACGACCTGCGCCGGTACCTGCCCGGCAGCGATGGCATCGTCGATGGCGACAAAGTTCGAGCCTTTGCCCGAACCAAGGACTCCGATCCGCAGCGGTAGTGGTTGCGACATGCGCGCAGAGTGGCCCGATTCGCCCGCCGGATGGAAGATGGCAGTTGGGCGCGGGGCGCTCGGCGCAGGAGACAGGATTCAGTAGACAGGAGTTGGCTTTTGGAAGCCAACTTTGCATGGACATGTCCCATAGGAGCGATCGCTCCCCTTTCAGATCCTGACTCCTGACTCCTGAATCCTGTCTCCTGTCTCCTGTCTCCTGTCTCCTGTCTCCTCGGCCTTGCTTCCCGTCCCGTCAGGCTGCCACAACTTGCGCGTGTTGCTTTGTTGGATTTTCGGAATCCTCGCCCTGATCAGCGCCGTTACTGGCGTGTGGCAGTTTGTCGCGGCGATGCGCTTCCCGCTGCACCGGCGCGTGACCGACCGGTCATTCGCGCCGGGCGTGACCCTGCTCAAATCGCTCAAGGGGTGCGATGAGCATACGCACCATTGCCTGCGGAGCTGGTTCAGGCAGGACTATGCGGGCCCGGTGCAGATTCTCTTCGCCGTGCAGAACGCCGCCGACCCCGTCTGCGAGGTCGTGCGTTCGTTGCAGCGGGAATTTCCGCAGACCGACGTGCGGCTCGAAATCGTCACCACACTCCTCGGGGCCAATGCCAAGGTCTCGAAACTCGCGCACCTCGAATCGCTCGTGGCGCACGAGTTCGTCGTCATCAGCGATGCCGACGTGCAGGTGCCAGCCGATCTGCTTACGAACGTCGTCGCTCCGTTGCGTGATCCCCAAATTGGGCTGGTGAATTGCTTCTACCGACTCGCGTATCTGAGCACGGCGGCCATGCACTGGGAGGCGGTGGCAATCAATGTCGATTTCTGGAGCCAGGTGCTTCAATCGCGCACACTCCAGCCGCAGGATTTTGCCCTCGGCGCGGCGATGGCCCTTCCGACCGCCAGGCTCATGGAAATCGGCGGCTTTCACGCGCTGGTGGATTATTTGGCCGACGATTATCAGCTCGGCAACCGCATCGCGAAGCGGGGCTACCGCATCGAACTGTGCCCGGTTGTTGTCGAATGCTGGGACCCGCCGATGGGCTGGCGACAGGTTTGGGCGCACCAATTGCGCTGGGCGCGGACCATCCGGGTCTGCCAGCCGGGACCGTTCGCAGCGAGCATCCTGAGCAATCAGACGCTGTGGTGCGGGTCTGCGTTGGTGGCAATGATCGCCCGAAGCATCTTTCATGAGCTTTCGGCAATTCTCGTCATATTGCCCTTCTTCGCGCTCAACTTGAGAATTGTTCTGGCTCGGCCGCTCCATTGGAAACTGGTGCCAAAGAATTCTTCTCCATGGTGGTGGAACCGAGGATGGGACGCTTACTGGGTGGTCATTTTCACGCCCCTGAAGGATATCCTCAACGTCGCGATCTGGTTCGCCGCGTTCTTCGGCAACACCGTTGTCTGGCGTGGCGTCACCTATCGCGTCGGTCGCGATGGCAAGCTCACGCGCCTCGGTTAGGTGCCGGCGTTCATTTTTTCAGATCAAGCTCGCATTGGCGACCATGCCCCCCATCGACTATGTTTCGTGTGATGAATGACGATGCATGGCGCCAGCAATTCCGGGAAGTTTACGATCGCGGCACGGCCGCCTGGAAGGCTGGTCGCCGCACGCCCAAGACGATGTTCGACGAGTCCGACACGGCGTTTCTCGCCGGCATCGGCTGCACGGCGCAGGAGCTCTTCGACTTCGTGGACGACTACCCTCGCTACGGTGAGCCCAACTTCGACACCGTGGTCGAGATCACCGCCATCCGGCGCGACTACTTCCTGAACGTGCTCGGCGGAAAGCCCACCGGCCACGTCGCCTCCATGGCGGATCTGCCGGCCAAGACCGACAAGGCGGATGGCATCGCCTGGCTGCCCCGTCTCATCGCCAAGGCGCGGCTGAAACTGCGTGGCGAGATGCCCGCTGATCTCATGTACGGCTGCGGCGGCGACCGCCCCTTCGTGCGCGAAATGCGAACAACCCTGCCCAAGTTTCTCACCCTGGTTCGCGACTCCGGCGACGACGACCGCCTGATCATTGATGCCGTGAAGCGCAAGGCCCGTCTGAAGTAACCGGGCCATTTCCACGCGGCGGCGGGGGGCGGTTGTTGGATCGCGGTTCTCCGTGTTCCGAAAATCCATCGGCCGCGGCTCCTCAGGCTTGGCAAATGCAGGTCGTCGCAAGCATGCTTAACCCTGGGCAAGCGACCGGTTTCTGAAGGCAGCGGTGGCCGAAGCCCAGCTCGGTCTCGACGAAGGCGGCATCCCCATCGGCTCCGTGATCGTCCATAGGGGCAAAATC
>CAINEA010000533.1 GCA_903847525.1 uncultured Acetobacteraceae bacterium
ACAATGCTATTGGGTGTGAAAATAAGGCGTTCGCGCGAAATAATGACGGCGACAATATCATCGCTGGCGGCCCGCAAGAATTTGTAATTGTGTGTGTTGGGGTAGTTCGTAGTTGTGGCGATTTGTGTGACGTGTGTCGCGATTTTATGCAATAAAACAGTGTTTCGCGCGTATTTAAAGGCTCCAATACCGAGCGCAATCGCGCCAAGCAGGCGAAGGCTGAAGCAAAAGCACGTGAGCGTGAAGAACAGGTGGCAAGGCGCAAGGCCGGCCTGCCTGATCTTGAGCCCACACCGGAAGAACCGGAAGACGCCTCAGCCGACGAACCGGTTTCGGGTGAAACGCCGACCCCGACTTGAAAATCGGCACCCTCTACCTTTGATCGGAATTATCTGATGGCGCCCAAGCGCAAGATCGAATCCAGCTTCGTTATGTTCGACGTGCTGTATGTCGATGGCAGCCGTACGTCCAACCGCAAGGTTCCGAGCCTGGCATTGACCACGCTGGATGGCGACGAACCCGCGAAAACGATCATCGAGGGGCAGGATCGCGAGATCGGCCTGGCTTCGGGCCGGCCCCGCCCGGATATCCGTTCCGTCGAACGTTCCGCCGCGAAGTAATCCATTCCGCCGGCTGGCTGTTGCAGGTGCAATGGCCACCCGCCTTCCGGATCATAGGTCCGGTTCCTCCAGATTAAGCGTAAGTGCGCGAAGATCCGCGGTGTGCGGATGTTTCGTTCGGCCCGCACGCAAATCCTCCGCCGATAGCTCCTCCACCAATTCGCCCCCCTGCATGACGCCGACCCGGCCGCAGAGATGCGTGACCACGGCCAGATTGTGCGTGACCATCACATATGTCAGCGCCCGCGCCTGCTGCAGGTCCGCCAGCAAATTCAAAACCTCGGCCTGCACGGACACATCCAGCGCGCTGGTCGGTTCATCCAACAGCAGCACTTCTGGTTCGGCCATCAGCGCGCGGGCAATGGCAACGCGCTGACGCTGCCCGCCCGATAGCTGGTGCGGATAGCGAAACCGTACCGCTTGCGGCAGCGCGACCTCCGCCAGCGCGCGCAGGATGCGCGGCTGCGCGTCGGCGATGCCGTGCACCAGCAAAGGTTCGGATAAGGCCCGGTCCACCGTCTGGCGTGGATGCAGCGAACCGTAAGGGTCCTGGAACACCATCTGCACCCGACGGAAGAAACTCTTGTCGCGCTTCGGGCGCAACTTCTCGCCATCCAGCGTCATCTGCCCGGTCCACGCAGGATTGAGGCCGGAGAATGCCCGTAGGATGGTGGATTTGCCCGATCCGCTTTCGCCGACCAGCCCGAAGCTGGCGCCGCGAGGGACGGAAAAGGAAACGCCCTTCACCACCTCATTCTGACCGAACCGGACACGCAGGTCCGCAACGTGGATCATCCCCTGGCTCCGATCGGATCGAGCCAGGCGGGATCGCGGTTCAGCACCTGAAGGCGCTTTTGCGGATGGATCAGGCTCGGCAGGCATTCCAGCAATCCTCGCGTGTAGCCATGCCTCGCATGGCGCAGATCGTGCGCCGGCAATTCCTCCACCACCTGGCCGGCATACATCACCGCCACTCGGTCGCAGACATGCGAAACCAGCGGCAAGTCGTGGCTGATCAGGATCAGCCCCATACCGCGGCTTGAGACCAGATCCTCGACCAGCCGCAGGATTTCAGCCTGCACGGTGGCGTCCAGCGCACTGGTTGGCTCATCCGCGATCAGCAGGTCGGGGGACGGCGCCAGCATCATGGCGATCATCACCCGCTGCCCCATTCCGCCGGACAATTCATGCGGATAGGCGCCGGCGACGCGGTCGGGATCGCGGATCTGCACCTGCGCCAACAGGTCCACCGCCGCCTCCGCCGCTTCTTTCCTGCCGGCCCTCGCGTTGGCAGGCCGGTGCGCCCGCCATGCCTCGGCGATCTGGCTGCCGGCGGTCATCACCGGGTTCAGCGCATATTTCGG
This sequence comes from uncultured Acetobacteraceae bacterium, assembly GCA_903847525.1. Lineage (GTDB taxonomy): Bacteria > Pseudomonadota > Alphaproteobacteria > Acetobacterales > Acetobacteraceae > PALSA-911. The sequence goes on from CAINEA010000533.1 coordinate 1,985, forward strand.
ATCCTGCAGGATCAGCCCCGCACGCCGGCCCCGGATGGCGCGCATATCCGCCTCGCTGGCCGCCAGCACGTCCGTGCCATCGAACGCCAGCCGGTCCGCGCTGATCCGCGCGTTGCCGGGCAACAGCTTCAAGATGGATCGCGCCGTCAGCGACTTGCCGGAACCAGACTCGCCGACGATACCCAGCTTCTCCTGCCCGAGCGACAACGAAACGCCGCGCACCGCCTCGCTCTCGCCCTGCGGCGTGGGAAAGCGGATCGACAGGTTCTTGATCTCGACCAGCATCAGCTCTGTTTCGGATCGAGCACGTCGCGTAAGCCATCGCCCAGCAGGTTGAACGCCAGCGACACAACGAAAATGGCCAGGCCGGGGATCGTCGGCACCCACCATTCATCCAGCAGGAAGCGCCGGGCGGACGCGATCATGGCCCCCCATTCCGGCGACGGCGGCTGCGCGCCCATGCCCAAAAACCCAAGACCGGCAGCGGTCAGCACGATGCTACTCATATCCAACGTCACGCGCACGATCAGGCTGGACAGACACAACGGCGCGATGTGGCGCAGCACGATGCGCGACGCGCTGGCGCCCGTCAGCCGGACGGCGGCGACGAAATCGGTGTTGCGGAACGTCAGCGTCTCCGCCCGTGCCAGCCGCGCATAGGGCGGCCAGGCGGTCAGGGCGATGGCGAACACCGCGCTCTCCACGCCCGGCTTCATCGCCGCGACAAAGGCCAGCGCCAGCACCAGCCGGGGAAAGGCCAGGAAGATGTCGGTGACCCGCATCAGCACCTTGTCGGCGATGCCCCCGGCATAACCCGCCACACATCCCACCGCCAGGCCGAACGGTGCCACCAACACCACCACCGCCAGCACCATGCCCAGCGTGATCCGCCCGCCATACACCAGTCGGGAAAACAGATCCCGCCCCAACTCGTCGGTGCCCAGCCAATGCGCCGCCGACGGCGGTGCCAGCCGGGCCGCCAGATCCTGCGCCCCCGGGTTCTGCGTCGCCAGCACCGGCGCCAACGCCGATACGACCACGACGAAAACGATCACGCAAAGCCCGGCCATTGCCAGGCCATGCCGACGGAACTGCAGCCACAGCCTGTAGCGCCGCCCCCAGGCGGCCTGGCTGCGAGAGGCCGGGCTGTCGCTGAGCAGCCAGTCGCGCGTGATCCCGCTCACCACCGGCACCTCATCGTACCCGTGGATCCAGCATGCGGTAGATCATGTCCGCCAACAGGTTCAGCACGACATAGACCAGCCCAACCACCAAGGTGGCGCCCAGCACCGCATTCATATCCGCGTTCAGCAGCGACACGGTCAGATACTGACCAAGACCCGGCCAGCTGAACACCGTCTCGGTGATTACCGCCCCCTCCAGCAGGCCGGCGTAGGTCAGCGCCAGCACCGTCACCAGCCGCACCGCGATGTTGCCGAACGCATGCCGCCAGATAATGCGCGCCGCCGACAGGCCCTTCGCGCGCGCGGTGATGATGTACTCGCCCGACAGCGCATCCAGCATGAACGCCCGCGTCATCCGCGCGATATAGGCGATGCTGAACCACGCCAGCACGCCGGCCGGCTGTGCCAGATGCGCCAGAGCATCCCGGAAACTATCCCAGTCGCCCGCGATCATGCTGTCCACCGTCAGCAGGCCGGTATTTTCTGGAACCATGTCCTGAAACACCACGTCCGCCCGCCCGGTGCCCGGCGCCCAGCCCAGCCTGGCGTAGAACACCAGCAACGACAGCATCGCCAGCACGAACACCGGCACCGACTGTCCGGTCAGGCAGAACACCCGCACCACATTGTCCAGCCGCGATCCCTGCCGCACCGCCGCGAAAACACCCAACGGAATACCGATCAGCATGGCGATCAACATCGCGGTCGTCGCCAGTTCGATCGTGGCGGGAAAGAAATGCGCGATGTCCTCGGTCACCGGATGGGACGTCATCACCGAATTGCCGAGATCGCCATGCATCAACTGGGTGATGTAGCGAAAGAACTGGATAGGCAGAGGCCGATCCAGCCCCATCTCGATCCGCGTCCGCGCAATCACCTCCTCCGGCGCCCGATCCCCCAGAATCGCCAGCACCGGATCGATCGGCATCACCCGGCCGATCAGGAAAGTCACCAACGCCAACCCCAACAAGGTAATCGGCACCGTAACCACCGCCCCCGCCAACGCCCGAACGGACGCCCTCATGCGGGGCGAAAGGCGGCTGCTGGAAAGAACCAGCAAGGCCAGGGGCTCTGCCCCTGCACCCCGCCAAAGGGCTGGGCCCTTTGGATACCCATGACATTTCTTAAGGATTGGACGGGCAATACGGAGCTGCAACCACCACCGATGCCCGCCCAATCCTTAAGAAATAACCAGGAGTCCAGAGGCTCGCCTCTGGCGGGGGTCCAGGGGGCAGCGCCCCCTGGCCTTGCTTGCCTTATCAGGCTCCAGTCTCCCCGCATCAGGTCTTGAGGATGGGGGCGTAGTCGGTGAGGTCGGACATGGGGCCGACTTTGAAGCCGGAGACGCCTTTGCCCATGGTCGCGACTTCCTGCTGTTGCAGGATGAACGCGAACGGACTGCGATCCTGGTGGAGTTGCTGCATCTTCTCGTAGACGGCGATGCGCTTCTTGGTATCCAGTTCCTTGACGTTGGCGGCGACCATCTTGGTGAGTTCGGCATCCTGCCAGGAACTGCGCCAGGCCAGGGTCTTAAGCTTCGGGCTGTCGCCGTTATCCGGATTGTAGCAGAACGCCTGCGCGTTGGAGTTGGGGTCGAAGTAATCCGAGCCCCAGACCAGCAGCGCCAGCTGGTGCTGGCGGCCGCGGGTCTTGGTGATGACCTGCTTCTGCTCGCCCGCGAGCAGGGTGGCCTTGATGCCGATGGCGGCAAGGTTGGCCTGCACGGCCTGGGCGATATCGGCGTACGGCGCGGTGGAGATGTAGTCCAGCGTCACCTCAAACCCGTTGGGCAGGCCGGCCTGCAGCAGCAGGGTCTTCGCCTTGCCGATGGTCTTCTCGAACGGCTGGTCGGTCAGGGCGGCAGGCAGGCCCTTGGGCAGGAAGGCCTGGGATACCAGCCAGGTGTTCGGCACGATGTTCTTCTGGATGGCCGCATAATCGATCGCGTATTTGATCGCCTGGCGCACTTCCGGCTTGGCCAGGGCGGGATGGGTCTGGTTCATCGCCAGATACATCGAGGACGCCTTGGCGGAAGCCACCGGGGTGAATTCCTTCTTGCCGGCGATCGACTTCAGCTGCTCGGTCTCCAGGTTGCGCGCTATATCGATATCGCCCTTTTCCAGCGACAGCAGCTGCGCCGAAGGATCGGGGATGTGGCGGATGATCAGCCGCTTGGCGTGCGGCTTGACGGTAGAGTTGGGATTCGCCTCCAACGAGACGGCCTCGCTCGCCTTCCAGGATTTCACCTGGAACGGTCCGGACCCGGCGCTGTTGGTCTTCAACCAGCCGTTGCCCATGTCGCCGTCCTTGGCATTCGCCATGGCGAGCTTCTTTTCCACCACGCCGCCGATATTGGCCGACAGGCAGTACAGCACGAAGCTTGGAGCCTGGCTTTCCGGCAGGGTCATGACCACCTTGCCGCCCTCGTTGCGGATCAGCTTTTCGACATTGTCCTTGGTGTAGCCGAACTGGGTGATGATGAAGCCCGGCGTCTTGTTCAGGATCACCGCGCGCTGCAGCGAAAACACCACGTCGTCGGCCGTGACCGGCGCGCCGGAGGCGAATTTGGGGCCTGTTTTCAGCGTGAAGGTGAAGGTCAGTCCGTCCGGCGAGATGTCCCATTTCTGCGCCAGGTCGCCGGCGAGTTTGTCGGGGTTGGCGACCTCCGGCCGGACGAGGCGCTGATACACATTGCCGCCGATCTCATTGCCCGAGAACTCGAAGCTCTCCTGCGGATCGAGGCTGATGATGTCGTCGATCTGCTTGGCCATCACCACCACGTCTTTTGGCGTAGCGGCAAAGCCGGCGTTGACAGGGGCGGCGGCGATGGCGGCGGTGGTCGCCAACAGGGTGCGGCGGGTCAGCATGGCTCTTGTCTCCCGGATTCGGTCGCGGGAGCATACGCATGGCAGGGCCGCTTCGGAAAGTCCGATCGAGGCGAACGCCTATTCGAGCTCCTCCAGGCTAAACTGCTCGGCCTCCTCGTCATAGCTATAGAGTTCGGCGTAGCGGCCCCATGCGATCGCGGTGCGCAGGGTTTCGTCGGCGTAGTCCGCGGACATATGGTCTTCCAGCTCATCGCGGAAGCGCACGGCGGAAGCCCGGTGATTGCCGCGGTCATCCAGCACCTGGCGGATCATCGCCACCAGCGGCACGTGCGCGCGCAAGGCCGCGGCAAACTGGGTCTTGCGGTCGTCGGTGTCGGCGCCGACGAAGGCCAAGCCGGCATCGGTCAGGCGGATGTCGCCCTCTTCCAGCACCGCAAACCCTAGCATTTGCAGCGCTTCGCCGAGGGGAAACAGATCGTCCAATTCCAATTGGAGGGCGCCTGCGACCGCAGGCAGGTCAGCGCGGCCGTTATAGGGTGGGGCGGCCAGTGTCTCCAGCAGGCCGGCCATCAGGTTGGTGGAAACCGGATGGATCGGTGTCGCCAGTGCGGCTTCCTTGGATGGTGCATGCGTGGGCGCGGGGCGGCGCGTCATCAGGGCGTAGATATCGTCCACCATCTGGCGAAAAGCCGGGTCCAGCCGATTGCGCGGATGGGGGAACGGCACCGTCAGTTCACTCGCGACGCGGCCGGGGTTGGACGAGAACACCAGGATGCGGTCGCACATCAGCACCGCTTCCTCGATGTTGTGGGTGACCATCAGCACCGATTTCAGCGGCAGCTTGCCTTCGGACCACAGGTCTATGAGGTCGGTGCGCAGCGTTTCGGCGGTTAGCACGTCAAGGGCGGAAAACGGCTCGTCCATCAGCAGCAGGTCCGGATGCACCACCAGCGCACGGGCCAGGCCGACACGTTGACGCATGCCGCCGGACAGTTCCTTCGGATAGGCGCTCTCGTAACCGCCGAGGCCGATCAGGTCGATTGCCTCCTCCGCCCGCCGCTCGCGCTCGGCGCGAGGAACGCCCTGCGCCTCCAGGCCGATTTCGACGTTTTCCTGCACCGTAAGCCAGGGGAACAGGGCAAAGCTCTGGAACACCATGGCAACGCCGTCGGCGGGGCCGGTGAGTTTCTTGCCCTGCCACAGCACGGTGCCGGCGGTAGGCAACAGCAGACCGGCGACAATGCGCAGGAGGGTTGATTTACCGGACCCGGAACGGCCCAACAACGCGACCATCTCGCCACTGCGGATCGAGACGTTCACGTCGTCCAGCACCACGAGATCGGCGTTAGACTCCTTATAATAGGCCTGCCGGCACCCCCGCACTTCGACGAGGTTGGTGGTTTCGACGCGCACGTCCATTGCGAACCCTCTGTTATTCGGAGCGGAAACCACAGCTGTTCAGTCGATCCAACCCTACATCGCCAGGCGGCGGCTGGAGTATTCATAGAGCGGCCGCCAGACGACCCGGTTGAACAGCAGCACGAAGCCGGACATCACGACCACGCCAAGCACCACGCGGGCCATGTCGCCCTTGTCGGTCGCCGCCGCGATATACGCTCCCAGGCCGTGCGCGGCGAGCTTGGTGTCACCCCAGGATGCGACTTCGGCGACGATGGCGGCGTTCCAGGAGCCGCCGGACGCGGTGATCGCGCCGGTGACGTAGTACGGCAGAACGCCGGGGATCATCACCCGCCGCCACCAGAGCCAGCCGCCGATACGGAAATTCGCCGCGGCTTCCTGCAGGTCGCCCGGGAACACCGCGGCACCGGCGATGACGTTGAACAGGATGTACCACTGCGTGCCCATGACCATCAGCGGCGTCAGCCAGATATCCACATTGGCGTGGAAATAGACGATCGCGACGACGACGGGAGGGAACAGCAGATTGGCCGGGAAGGCCGCCAGGAACTGGGCGATCGGCTGTGCCCGGCGGGCCCAGTTCGGCCGCAGGCCGAGCCAGACGCCGATCGGCACCCAAACCAGGGTCGCCAGGATCATCATCACGATCACCCGCAGCATGGTGATCAGGCCGAGCCCGACCACTTCCGGCACATCGTTCCAGGCCAGTTCTTCGGCGCAAAAGGTGATGATCTTCCAGATCGCAAAGGCGACGATCGCAGCCAAAACAAGCAGCCAGACGGCGTCGACGCCGCGCGATGGGACCGCAGCCGCGCGAACCGCCCGGGCCGGAAGCAGTCGCAAACGCATGCCGCCGATGCTACTCAACACGAAGCCGAACGCGTCACCTAAGGCGCCCAGCAGGCGAGTGCGGCGCATCAGCTTCAGCACCCATGGGTCGTCGCCGGTAGCGCCGGCGGTGGTTTCAAACCGGAATTTCGCCGACCAGGCGACCAACGGGCGGAACAGCAATTGGTCGTACAGCAGAATCACCACCAACATGGCCAGGATCGCCCAACCCACCGCCCAGATGTCCCGCGCTTCCAGGGCCGCGGCGACATAGGAGCCGATACCCGGCAGCTTCCAGGTGTTGTCGCCGACCGAGATCGCTTCGGATGCCACTACGAAGAACCAACCGCCGGACATCGACATCATGGTGTTCCAGACCAGCCCGGGAATGGCGAACGGCACTTCCAGCCGCCAGAAACGCTGCCAGCCGCTGAGTTGAAAGCTGTAAGTGGCTTCCTTGAGGTCGTTCGGGACAGTTTTCAGCGACTGGTACATCGAAAACGCCATGTTCCAGGCCTGGCTGGTAAAAATGGCGAAGATCGCGGCCAGTTCCAGCCCCAGCACCCGGCCGGGGAACAGGTTCATGAAGAACACGACGGTGAAGGTCAGAAAGCCCAGGATCGGCACGGACTGCAGAATGTCGAGGATCGGCACCATCAGCATCCCGGCGCGTCGGCTTTTCGCTGCGGCGGTGGCAAACGTGAAAGTGAAGAACAACGAAGCCGCGAGCGCCGCGAACATGCGGAGCGTGGTCCGCGCGGCATAGTTCGGCAGGTTGATGGGATCCAGGCTGATCGCCACGGCATTCGGTGCGTCCAGCGGCACCATTGTGCCGCGTGCGACATGCGCGATACCCACCAGGCCCGCGACAACGCACAGGATAGCGACGATGTCCCAGACATTCGGCAGGCGCCTGCCAAGCAGCAGGGCCGAGGAAGTAGTACTGGACATGCGGACAACTACCCAAGGGAGATTAAAGACTTGTTAGACCAGCCCCGCCGGTAAAGTCACTCCCGATCCCCGTGTCAGTTTGATGACAGATGGCTGGTCAAACCGCCGTTCCCGTGCTGCCGAAGCCGCCGGCTCCTCTGGCTGTTTCGGTAGTGAAATCCTCGACGATCCGGAACACCGGCCGCACGACGGGAACGAACACCATCTGCGCGAAGCGCTCCCCCGGCTCGATCCGCACCGGAGGCGTGCCCGGCGCCGACCGGTTCCAGGCACTGACCAGGATGGGTCCGGTATAGTCGGGGTCGATCAGCCCCACGAGATTGCCGAGCACCAACCCCTTCTTATGGCCCAGTCCGGACCGCGGCAGCACCAGGGCCGCGAGGTTGGGATCGGCCATGTGCAGCGCGATGCCGGCGGAAACGAGTTGCGGCGCATCGCCGGGCGCGATCTCGATCGCCGTGTCCAGGCAGGCATGGAGGTCGATGGCCGCAGCCATGTCGCTTTGGTAGCGCGGCAGCCCCCAGCCATGCAGGCGTGGATCCAGGATCTTGATCTCCATCGGGATAGCGGTCGCGGGCGGCATGCGGACTCCTTTGCGGGTCTGGGTGGGGTGACCATACGGACGGCGACCCCGCCCGGCCAGGGCGTCATGCTGCCCGCATTGCGGGTTCCGGGAGCGGGGACAATACTGCCCATGTAAGCAGGGAGAACGAACATGGCCATGAAGCGCATGGTGCTGGAAATCGGCATGGGCACGGATATCCGCGGCGCCGACTATACCAAGGCGGCCGTGCGCGCGCTGCGCGACGCGCTCTGGCATAATTCGTTGAACGTGGCCGCGGCGCTGAACATGGACACCGACGCGATGGTGGTGGACGTGCGGATCGGCGTTCCCAAACCCGAACTGGTCGACAAGGCGCAGGTTCTGGCGGTGCTGCCGCACGGCACCGGCACGGTCACCTGCGTGGAGGGCGGGCTGGAGATCTTCAACGATTCCGGCACCGGATCCACGGTCCTGGCCCACGCCGCGGCGATCGTTCGCCTCGATATCGCCAACGCCGAGAAAGCCTGAAGGGAGAACGACCATGGCATTGAAACGGGTCATCCTGGAGATGGGTGCGGGCAACGATCTGCATGGCGGCGACTACACCAAGGCGGCGCTGCGGGCCGTGCAGGACGCGCTGCATCATTCGTCGCTGAGCCTGATCCGCTCGCTCGGGCTGGATTCGAAGACGATGCAGGTGGAGGTGACGATCGGCGTGCAGGAACCGTCCAAGGTGGACGCCGCCGCCGTGAAGGCCTCGCTGCCGCATGGCCAGGTGACCGTGAAAGTGGTGAAGGGCGGGCTGGATGTGCCGGACGATTCGGGCACGGACACAGCGGTCATTGCCAGTGCCGCCGTGGCGGTTCGTTTCGATCTCCCCTGAACCAGCAACGGAGCACCCCGCCATGCCCCCCACGATCGCCGTCATTGCTGCCGGTATGATGGGCAGCGGAGTGGCCGGTCGCCTGACGCAACATCGCGTCCCTGTGCTCACCTCGCTTGCCGGACGCAGCGCCGAAAGCGCGGCGCGTGCCGAGGCGGCCGGCATGCAGGACGCGTCCGACGCCGATATCGCCAATGCCGATATCATCCTGTCGATCGTGCCGCCGGGTGACGCACTGGCCCTGGCCGAGCGGTTGTCTCCCCATCTGGCGGCGGTGAACCGCAAGCCGGTCTACGCCGACTGCAATGCCGTGAACCCGGAGACCGTCGGGCGCATTGCCGCGGTGATCGAGGCAACCGGGGCACGCTTCGTCGATGGCGGCATCATCGGCGGGCCACCGGCGCCGGGCACGACCGGCACTTCCATCTATGTCTCCGGCCCGCATGCCGCCGAGATGGCGGCACTGGCCGACTATGGGCTGGAAATCCGCGTGCTGGAGGCCCCGGTGGGGGCCGCCTCGGCGCTGAAGATGTCCTATGCCGGCATCACCAAGGGCTTCACGGCGCTCGGCGCGGCGATGATGCTGGCGGCCTCGCGCGGCGGCGCGGCGGACGATCTGCGCCGGGAACTGGCCGCGTCGCAGCCGGCACTGTTCGGCTGGTTGAACCGGCAGATGCCGAAGATGTATTCCAAGGCCTATCGCTGGGTGGCCGAGATGGAGGAAATCGCCGGGTTCACCGGCGAGGACCGGGCAGCCGGTAAAATCTTCGGGGGCGCCGCAGAATTCTATCAACGGATTGCCGAGGATTTCGCTGGCGACCGGCACGAAACCGACCGGATCGAGGATTTCCTGAAACCGCGGAACTGACATACAAGCCGCTTTCAAAAGCGATTGTTCAGGGAGAACCGGCTTTGCAAAAAGGCATTTTTCGCTATCCACATTTGGAGCGGGTGATTTACGGCGTTCCCTTTGCCGAGGCGCTCGCTCAGGAAATCGACCTCGTCGGTGCCCGGGCGGTTTACGTGCTGGCCTCCGGCACGCTCGCACGGGAAACCGACGCGATGGACCAGGTGCGCAAGGTGCTCGGCACCCGATTTGCCGGCCTTGCCCCCAAAATCGCGGCCCATACGCCGCGCAACGATGTGGTGGCCGCCGCTAACGGCGCGCGCGCTGCCAATGCCGATCTGCTGCTCACCCTTGGCGGCGGTTCGGTAACCGATGCGGCGAAGATGGTCGGCCTATGTCTTGGCAACGACATTGACGATGTGGATGGCCTCGACGCGCTGCGCGCCATCACGCATCCGGACGGCACCACGACCCGGCCCGTGACCCTTCCGCCGACGATCCGCACGGTTACGATCCCGACCACGCTGTCTGCCGGGGAATTCTCCGCCCTGGCCGGCTGCACCGACACCCGCGGCCCTCGCCATGCCAAGGAGAGCTTCACCCACCCCGACGCCATTCCGCGCGCCGTGATCCTCGACCCCGCGCTGACGGTCCACACGCCGGAATGGCTGTTCCTGTCCACCGGCATCCGCGCCGTTGACCATGCGGCGGAAGCGCTTTGCTCCATCGCGCCGCAGCCATTTCCCGATGCGGCCGCCACGCATGCGCTCGGGTTGCTGGCCTCCGGCCTACGCGGGGTAAAGGAAAACCCGAAGAACCTGGCGGCGCGGCTGGATTGCCAGATCGGCGCCTGGCTATCGATGACCGGTGTCGCCGCCGGCGTGCCGCTGGGTGCCAGCCACGGCATCGGCCACGTGCTGGGCGGTACCGCCGGCATTCCGCATGGCTACACGTCCTGCGTGATGCTGCCGCACGTCATGCGCTACAACCATGCCACCAATGCGGCCCGCCAGACCTTGGTGGCGGACGCCCTGGGACAGATCCATTCGCCTGCCGCGGACCAGTTGGCTAAGCTCATCGCCGATCTTGGCCTGCCCGGCACATTGCGCGCCGCTGGCATGAAGGCCGAGTTGATGGATGCGGTGGCAGAGCGTTCCATGCACGACCGCTGGGTACGGACCAATCCCAGTCCGATCGACGGTCCCGCCACGGTTCGCAAACTGCTCGACGCCGCCTGGTAGCCAAAGGTACCGGCATGGCAGGACATATTCATCGCAATCCCATTTCCGGGCCGGACGGCGGAACAACGCTCGCCAATACAGGACGAGGACCGGACGATCAATTCAGTCAGGGTTTATGAAACATACAAAATACAACCGCTTCACGAGCCTCTTGGACACACCAATCGATTTCATTTTATAGTAGGATGCTGAATTTGGTAGTTACTTATAGAAGTTATTAAAAAAGCCTTCTTATCGAGGGGGATTTTTAGCATCCGTCTTCCCGAGGTCGCAATCGGACCCGAAGTCAATTAGCCGACTGACCCGGTTGTACGACCGTCCACGTCAACATTTTTTCGACAAATTTCGACATTGGGTACGCTATATCTGTGCTCTATTGTTACCCGAACGCGGCATTAACCGCGCCTTTACCAAGTGCCGTGATACTCGGCACTGGAGGGATCATGGGTCACCGAAATTGGACAATGCCAGCAAGTGGGCGGGTTACCGCACCCGCAGCACACTGGCAAAGCGCCGGACCATATTCGGGTAAGCCGCTGCACAAGGTCGGAAGCGGAAAATCGACCTTCAACAAGGAAGTCCGAGGCGCCTGGTATTTAGCAACCCCATTGATTTTGCTGCTCTCAATTGGCTTGTGGGCCATGATGGCGGGCGGCATCGCCTGGGTCGTGCAGATCCTTTCACCCTGATTGCCGAGCCAACGCGATTCCGCTCTGGAAGCGTTGGCAAGCGGCGATCCTGCCCCACAAGCGGCCTATCTCCCGGGCAGAAAGTTTGACGGCCGGATTCCTTCGGTCATACGGGCGTGGAATGGCACTCCCTTACGGATAGCGTAGACGTTCACCTGGTGGTGAATCGGAATATAGGCCACGTTATCTGCGCCGATTTTGGTCGCTTCACGGTACAGGCTTTCCCGCGCCGCTTCGTCCAGCGTGGCGATCGCACGTTCGATTACCTCATCGGCCTTCGGGTTGGCATAATGGGACGGGCGCAACACCGCGCCGCGGCCCTTGGCGGGGTTGGATGACGCCACAATCTGGATCAGATTGCTGGACGCCTCGCCGGTATCGCTTGACCATCCGGTCAGATCGATTCCCAACTCATCGCGCGACGCCGCGGCAAAGAACATGCTGGCCGGCTTGGTATCGACGGTAACCTTGAGCCCTGCCCGGGTCCACATTTGCGCGATCGCCTCAACGATCGCGCGATCGTTGACATAGCGGTCGTTCGGACCCTGCAGGGTGATCGCGAAGCCATGCGGGTAACCCGCCTCCGCCAGCAGCTTCTTCGCACCCTCCACATCATACGGATCCGGCTTGATCGACGGATCGTGGCCGCTGGCACCTTCCGGCATCAGCTGGCCGGTGGGGGCCGAAAACCCATCCATGATCCGGTCGCGGATGCCGTTGCGGTTGATCGCGATGGACAGCGCGCGGCGCACACGCACATCCCGCATCGGGTTGGGGATCGGTTTGCCGTCCATATCGGTGATGCCAGGCGATTGGTCCCGGTAGTCCACATACAAATAGATCAGGCGCTGGCCGGGGGCGGCCAGGATCTCAAGCTTCGGATTGCCGCGCAAACTGGCCACGTCACGGGTGGGCACCTGATCGATCACGTCGACGTCGCCGGCCTGCAGCGCAGCGCTACGCGACGCGTCGCTCGGGATCATGCGATAGGTCATGGCCTCATAGGGGGCCTTGCCGTCCCACCAATTGTCATACCGCTTGAAAGTAACGCGATCGCCGAGTGCTGCGGAAACCAGCTTGTAGGGGCCGGTGCCGATGGCGGCCTTGCCGGAATTGTAGTCGGCGGTGGTGGCTCCCTCGCCGTTCTTGCGGGAGACGATCATTGGCGCGGTGACGATTAGCGGGAACAGCGGTGCGGGCTCGGCGGTGGTCATGCGAATGGTGTGCGGGTCGGGAATATCGAACTTGCCCACCGGCTTGGTGGCGAAGGCGAAGCTGGAAGGGCTGTTCAGCACCTGGGGAATGCGCCCGAAGGTGAACACGACATCATCCGCGGTGAACGGTGTGCCGTCATGGAATTTCGCGTTCGGCTGCAGTTTGAATTCCCAGGTGGTGGCATCGACTGCCCGCCACGACGCCGCAAGGCCGGGCACGGGCCGGGACTGGGCATCGAACTTCACCAGCGGCTCGAACACATAGTTGGCGATCGAGTTGTTCGGCCCGAGGTTGTGATAATGCGGGTCGATCGAGGTGAAAGCGCCGCCGGTGGCGACGGTCAAGCTGTCTTGCGCCGCCGCCGGCGTGGCGAGAGCCAAGAGAGTTACCAGGGTAGCAAAGGCGCTGCGCATGCGAATGGGTCCCTTACAGCTCGAAACCGCAGGATAGGATCAGGCCGGCAATAAACCCAAGCGTTTCATGAACTCCCGTGCCGGCGGCACGATTTCATCGCCCAGCCCTGCAACAAAGTCAGGCAGTTCGGCCTCCGGCACAACCAGCAGCGGATCGTATTCCGAATTGCCCGCCGCGCGATGCGCGGCCAGCACCGCCTCGGCATCGAGCGCCGTATGCAGCGCCAGGCCGAGGTCGCACACATGGCTGCCGGGATGCTCCACGACACAGAGCGGGCGCGGGGCGTCCACCGCGTCCGCGGGCAGGCCGAGTTCCTCCGTCAGTTCCGCCAGAAGGGCGGCATGGATATCGATCCTGCCGTCGGGGCGCAGCGCCGATCCGTCCACGCTGCCGGCCGGGGGAAGCTGCCACAGTCCCGGCTGGTAGACGGCATCGCGATGGCGGCGGCCGATCAACAGGCCGCCCTGGCAAAGCAGCACGCCACAGACCGCGAACTGGCGCAGGCCCAGGGCCGAAAACATCGCGGGGTCGTGCATCTGTGCGACCACCCGGCGAAATTCGGTCATATGGCCGGTGATCTCGTGCGCGGCAAAGCGATCGGCACTGAAAACCAAGCCGTTGAACAGCCGGCCGGCCCCGCCCGCCTCGGCCCGGGCGCAGGCGGCGCGCCAGAGGCGTTCGACGGCGGCGTCCAGTTCCGGCGACAGCTCCGCCATGCCTCCCGTGGCCCGCACCGCCAGATCGGCGGCTACATCGTGCACCCTGAATCCGTCCATCGTCCCGCCGTCGCACTGCCTGTTCGAGGTGTGCCACGGCCGCGGCGCGCATGGCACCCTGGATCTGCCATGCTGGCGGGGAAAGCCAAGCGGGACTATTCTCCGATCTCAGCATTCCTGGCGGAGAGACAGTTATGAGCCATTCGCACGGTCCGGACGACCACCACGATCACGACCATAGCCATGATGACCACCACCACGACGGGCCGCCGGCGCCGGGCACGGTGGACTGGCGCCATAACGGTGTGCGCGTGATCAAGGCGGACCAGCTCGACACCAACACGGCGCAGACACCGGGTATGAACCGCGCGGCGGCCATCAACCTGGCCCGCGTCGGCGCGCAGAAGATCTGGGCCGGCACGGTGAACATTCACGCCAATGCCAAGACCGGCGTGCACCATCACGGCGCTCTGGAAAGCGTGATCTATGTCCTGCGTGGCAAAGCGCGGATGCGCTGGGGCGAGCGGCTGGAATACGTGGCCGAGGCAGAAGCCGGCGATTTCATCTTCGTGCCGCCCTACGTGCCGCACCAGGAGATCAACGCCAGCACCGACGAGACGCTGGAATGCGTGCTGGTGCGCAGCGACAACGAGGCGGTTGTCGTCAACCTGCCCGATATCGACCCGGTGGAGAAGCCGGAGACGGTGGCCTGGATCGATCCGATCCACAAGGCACCGTAGGCGGCTCAGTCCCGCCGCAGTACTGCGTTCAGGATACCGGTTCGGCCTTCCCGCTGATTGCGCAGCGAGTTGGCCAACTTGGTGCCCATGTCTTCGATCACCAGATGCAGCCCGAGCGGCGGACGCGGCGCGGGATTGGCCGCCAGGCGGGCACGCTCGGTATCGGCCTCGATGATCGCCGCCGCGGTCTTGTCTTCCCACGCCAGGACCGCAAAGCCGGCAGCCTCGAGCAAGGCTCGGGTTTCCTCCGGCGTGTGCAAGAAGGAGATGGAAGGCTCGTTCGCCCACGGCACCGGATAATGCGGGTTCCCGGCCGGGCCGAGGGTGATGTCCTGGATCGCCAGGCGCCCGCCGGGCTTCAGCACACGGTGCAGTTCCGCGTACATCCGCGCACGGTCCTGGATATTCATGACCACGTTCTGCGACCAGACAAGGTCGAACCCCGAATCGGCGAAAGGCAGTGCCAGCGCCGATCCCTGGCGGAAATCCACATGGTCGGAGAGGCCCATACGCCGTGCAAGCTCGGTGGCGGTTTCCACGAATTCGGCCGTAAGGTCCACGCCGCTCACCCTGCAACCACAGACGCTGGCCAGATAGCGGGCAGGACCGCCCAGGCCGGAGCCGACGTCCAGCAGCGTGTCGCCGGGTCGCGGCACCAGCATCGCGGCGAGTTCCTCGGTGGCCAAACGCCGGCGGGAGTGGAACTCGTCGACAGCGGCGAGGTCGTCGGGCGTCAGCCGCTCGGTGTCCTTCCCCGCCGCCTGTAACGCCGCGAGGATCCGGTCGATCAGTCCGCCGCGGCCATAATGGCGCTCGACGTCTTCGGCGTGATCGGACATTGGGAATGCTCCTGATTTCTGGTGCCACGGGTGCATCCGGTGCCGAACCAGCGCCGCAGGTGAACCTAAGCGACAACTCGGTATCACAACCCGCACCTGCACGGAACTGGCCCGGCGGAGGAACCTCAGGGCAAAGGAGGGTTACATAAATTGGGTAAATTAAGGGTTAAATACCGTAATTTATGCGCGAACGACCCTTACACGGCAACCCGGTGCAACGCCTTGTCAATTAATCATTCATGGCTCGCTTAGCAATGACAATCGTCCATTGCATTTTCTGCCTTTCACTCGTGTTTTCGTCTGCTCTCACAACCGTCGCTGCCAGGGCCGATGGCTTTGTCGTGACCTACTGGGCGCGGGGGTCGAGAGCGCGGGTACGGTGTCGCCGTGCGCCGGCACGACCGTTTGTATCGTAGGCCAGCAGAAGTTCTCCGGATCGTTTAACGGACAGACCGAGTACGGCACGTCCGGCGCCATTACCGGGGCCTATACGGGCGATTATGGCGTGGGCGCCGCCAACCGATATGGTGGCGCACAGGGCACTGAGAGTTATCTCGCGACCTGTTCAAGCACCGGCTACACGATCACCCTGACCCATTCAGCGAGCCTGCCGGGGATCAATTATTTCGGCTTCTGGCTATCGGCACCCGATAGAGGCAACCAATTGGAAGTGTTGCGCGGCGGAACCGTCGTCGATACCTGCGCACGGCGGTCGGCTCGCATCCCGCCTATTTCGGTAACCCGGACGGAGCTCTTGCCGGCCAGGACGTCCAGGAACCGTTCGCGTTCGTGAACTTCTTCGACCTCACCGGCTACTTCGATCAGATGAAGATTTTCGAAGCCCCGCTGATCGGTGGATATGAGTCTGACAACCACACGGTTGGCCACCTCGATCCCATCCAGGTCTCCGGCAACGCCATTCCCGAACCGGCCCCCTCGCCCTGTTCGGCTTCGGTCTGCTGGGTTGCATCCTTGACCGCCGGCAATCGGAGAGCGCCAGATCGATGTCGCGCTCATACACGACCGATCGATCCGACCGCCCCGGATGGACCAGAGACCCACCCACCACCCAACAAAACGTACTAATAAGATTCTTTTTCTGACAATTTAGACGTTGACGTTTATCCTCAGCGAGGTCTAGTTGGGCAAGGTTAATTTTCAAACCTTTGTGGGTTCACTCGTGTCGCCCGTTCCGCTTTTCCGCAACTCTGCCATGGCTCTTGCCCTGCTGACCGGGACCGCCGCGGCCGACAGCTTCAGCGTGACCTATGAGAAGCCGGGGGTCGAAAGCGCGAATGCGGCCTCGGTTTGCGCCGGCACGTCCACCTGCCTGCTGGCTGAGGAGAATTTCAACGGCTCGTTTTCCGGTACCACCGATTACGGTCTTAGCGGCATAATCCAAGGCAAAATTGACGGCAGCTATTCTCTGTTAGCCCCCGACCAGTACGGCGCCGCTCACGGCCAGGGCGACTATATCGCCACCTTTTCCAATGCCGGATATACGATCGATCTGTCGCATTCGGCGGCAATTCCGGGGATCAACTATTTTGGTTTCTGGCTGTCGGCGCTCGACTCCGGTAATGAACTCGAAATCCTGCGTGACGGCATTGTCCTGTTCACCTATTCCGCCGCCGACTTTCGTGCAGGAGTCGCTGGCAATCTCGCCTATTTCAGCAATCCGGACGGAGCCTTCCAAGGCGACAACCCGGTCGAGCCCTATGCCTTCGTTAATTTTGTCGATCTCGACAGCTATTTCGATGAGATCAAGATATGGGAGCTGCCCAATATCGGAGGCTATGAATCGGACAACCATACGGTCGGCTACATTGCGCAGTCTGCCATCGAACCGAGCCTCTCCTCGATCAGCCCCATTCCGGAACCCACCGCGCTGAGCCTGTTGGGATTTGGATTGGCCATCGGATGGGTTGCCTGCCGGCGCCGGCCTTCCTGAGGACCTGAACAGCCTTGGTTTGGGCTCCATCAAATATCCGCTGCCGCCAAGCCTAAGCCGCATCGTGGAAGATAATTCCGAGGGTCTGCCGGATACAGGCCTGCCTCGTTCCGGGGCGTACGGTGCTCACGCCGTGCCGCATCGTCGCCCTGTAGGCGCCGCGGGCCCCTTGCACCGGGCGATGGCGGACCGGAAAGATCACTGCCTCGCCCTGGGCCAACGCGATCGCCTCGCCGCGTGATTGCCGGCGCGGACGCTGTTCGACCAGCAGGAATTCGCCACCGGTGAAATCGGTGCCTGGCTCACTGAGCAGGATCGTCAGTTGCAGCGGGAAGACGAACTCGCCGTACAGGTCCTGGTGCAGGCAGTTGTAGTCTCCGTTGCCGTAGCGCAGCAGAAGCGGCGTCGGCCGGGTCTGGCCAGCCTCGTGACATTGGCGCAGATAATCCTGGAGTTCATCTGGAAAACGGCGGGTTTCGCCTAGTCGCTCCGCCCATTCATTGGCGATGGCTGCCAATGGCGGATAGAGCAGAACGCGCAGTCTGCCGACAGTATCGGGCAGCGGATAGGATAAATATTTGTATTCCCCGCTGCCGTAGCCGTGTCTCTGCATGACGACGCGGGACCGGAATCCCGTCGGCTGATCGTACAGCGCCGCAAGTTCGCGGCAGGTGACGGCATCGAGGAAGGCCAGCCTGGCAAAGCCATTGGCGGCAACATCGGCGGCGAGAGCTGAAAGCCGGATAGGTTCCATCGCCACAACCTAGCAGGTCAGGCGGACAGAAATCTCCCGGTCCTTGCGGTGAGCCGTAGCGGTGGTTCGCTCGGCGTGGACAGGCGACCGAGGGCGCGAGCCCTCGGCCGTACTTGTTCAGGCTGCGCGGGCAGGGGCCTGCATCACCGGCACGCGCGTGCGGATCAGCTTCTCGATATCGCGCAGGAAGACCCGCTCCTGCGCATCGCAGAAGCTGATGGCGATGCCCGTGCAGCCGGCGCGCGCGGTGCGGCCGATGCGATGGACATAGCTTTCCGGCACGTTCGGCAGATCGAAGTTGATCACGTGGGTCACGCCGTCCACATCGATGCCGCGGGCGGCGATGTCGGTGGCGACCAGCACCTTCACCTGGCCGGAGCGGAACGCGGCCAGGGCTCGTTCGCGTTGCGGCTGGCTCTTGTTGCCGTGGATCGCGTCGGCCTGCACGCCGACCTGCTCCAGATGTTTTACAACTTTATCCGCGCCATGTTTCGTGCGCGTGAACACCAAAGTGCGGCCCATGTCGCCGGCGTTGGCGCGGTCGTTGCGCAGGATGTCGGTCAGCAGGTTCCGCTTGCCGGCGCCGTCGACGAAGATCACGCCCTGCTCCACCCGTTCCACCGTGGTGGCGACAGGCGCAACCGCGACATGCACGGGGTTGTGCAGCAGCTGGTTGGCCAGCGTGGCGATGTCCTTCGGCATGGTGGCGGAGAAGAACAGCGTCTGGCGCTTGGTCGGCAGCATTGCGGCGATCTTGCGGATCGGCACGATGAAGCCGAGGTCGAGCATGTGATCGGCCTCGTCCAGCACCAGGATCTCGGTCTGGTCCAGGCGCACGGCGCGATCGTTCAGATGATCGAGCAGGCGGCCGGGGGTCGCTACCAGCACGTCGACGCCGCTGGCGATGGCACGCGCCTGGCGCGGCTTCGGCACGCCGCCGAACATCACGGTAACGCGCAGCTTGGTGTTCTTGCCGTAGGCGCGGAAGCTGTCGGCGATCTGGCTGGCCAGTTCACGCGTCGGCGCCAGCACCAGAACTCGGCAGGAGCGGGGGGCGGGGCCTTTGTTCTGCGCCATCAGGCGATGCAGGATCGGCAGCGCGAAGGCGGCGGTCTTGCCGGTTCCGGTCTGGGCAATGCCCTGCAGATCGTGCCCAGCCATCACATGAGGGATTGCCTGCACCTGGATGGGGGTTGGGGTCGTATAGCCCTCGGACACCAGCGCCGCCTGCAAAGGCTGGGCGAGGCCGAGGGATTCGAAAGAAATCGTCGTCATGAATATTTGGTCTTTCCGTATGACAAAAGGCGCGGCCCCGCCCCCTCCGAAGAAGGCGTATGGACGCGTGTCGAACGCGGTCAACAGGACCACGAACCGGCGCATATTGCTGAGTGAAATGGGCTACCTGGGAAGCGTGTTCATCTGCGGTATATTTGTCCGCGGACTGGCAGCGCACAGAACCACATCAAGGGGCGCAGGCGGTGTGTAATTGCGCGGTGCAGCAAAGTCAAGGAATTCCGTGTCCTGCCGATTTTCGCACGGATTTCCTGATCGGCGGATTTGCCCAATACTGTTGCCCAAGCGGTCCCGTCGAGGACCCGGCAGAGGGATGAAATGATGCGCCAGATCGTGATGGTTGGCTTCCTGCAGGCCCAGAATTGCACAAATCTAGTCAGTTCCTGGCGCCATCCGGCGTCGCGGACCGACAGCTATTCGCCGGACTATTACCGTCATATCGGCCGCGTGCTGGAGGCCGGCAAATTCCATCTGGGATTCTTCGACGACCGGTTGGCCATGCCGGACCGATTCGGCGGCGATCATGCCCATACCGTGCAATACGGCATACGCTGCGTGAAGATGGACCCGGTGGCGGTGCTGATGACCATGGGCATGGCAACCGAGCGGCTCGGACTGGGCGCGACCTGTTCCACCACCTATTACGAGCCGTTCCATGTGGCCCGGATGTTCCAGACCGTGGACCTGATGACCAATGGCAGGGCGGCCTGGAATGTCGTGACCTCGATGAACGACGGCGAGGCGCTGAACATGGGCGCCGACGTGCACGACAACCATGATGGGCGCTACGACCGGGCGGACGAGTTCATGGAAGTCGTGCTGGGCCATTGGGACAGCTGGGAAGACGACGCCATCGTCTGCGACAAGGCGACCGGCCTGTACGCGCATCCGGAGAAGGTGCACCGGCTCGACCATCGCGGCACGCATTTCAAATCCCGCGGTCCGTTCACCGTGCCGCGTTCGCCGCAGGGGCATCCGGTGGTGATCCAGGCCGGGCAGAGCGGCCGGGGCAAGAAATTCTCGGCACGCTGGGGCGAGGTGGTGTTCGTTTCCACCTATCATTCGCTGGAAGCTGGGGTGAAATCCTATGCCGAGGCGAAGGCGGAAATCGCCGCGGTCGGGCGCGACCCGGCCAGCGTGGCGATCTGCCCGTCGCTCTATACCGTGGTGGCCGAAACCCGCGCGGAGGCGGAGGACAAGATGGCGCTGAACGACCGGCTGTACGAGGAGGTCGATGCGCTGTCTCTGTTGTCGGAAGCGATGAATTTCGATTTCGCCAGCAAGGGCCTGGATGAACCGTTCACAGATGAGGAACTGGCCGGGATTTCCGGAACACAATCTATGCGAGACCGTGTTCTGGAAGCCAGCGGCATCAAGAACCCGACGGTGCGCGACTTCATCCAATTCAGCAGCCGGGCACGCCCGCGCAACCCGTTCGTGGGCAGCGGCAAGGACGTGGCGGATCAGATGGAGGAATGGTTCACCGCGCCGTGCTGCGACGGTTTCGTTCTGGCGGCCGACAACATTCCCGGCAGCTACGAGGATTTCGTGAAATTCGTGGTGCCCGAATTGCAACGGCGCGGGCTGTATCACAAGGACTATAGGGGGGCGACGTTGCGGGAGAATCTGGGCCTTCCCATGCCGACACGCGGAGACTGGAAACTTTAAAGCCGACCGAAAACAACACAGGGAGACGGCCATGGACGTGCAGACCTTGGGCTATGTCGGGTTGCGGGCGACGTCACTGGAGGATTGGGCCAGCTTCGGCACCGGTCTGCTCGGGCTGCAACTGGCAGAACGATCCGGCGCGCAACTGGTGTTCCGGATGGATGATCGCCGTCAGCGCATCTTGGTGGCCGGGGATGTCTCCGACGGTTTGGGGTTCTATGGCTGGGAGGTCGCCGACGCGGCGGCGCTGGACGCCATGGCGTCCCGGCTGGAAGCGCACGGCATTCCCGTCACCCACGGCGATGCGGCATTGGCGGATCGCCGGCGCGTGACGGCATTGATTTCCTGCGCCGATCCGGCCGGCAACCGCATGGAATTCTTCCATGGCGCCGAGGTGGCGGATGCTCCGTTCCAGCCCGGACGCTGCATCTCCGGCTTTCGCACCGGGCCGCTCGGCATGGGGCATGTGGTGTTGACGGTGGAGAACCTGGATGCCGTGCTGCCGTTCTATCGCGACATCCTGGGTTTCGGACTGAGCAACTGGCTGGAGCGGCCGTTCCGCGCGCAGTTCCTGCACGTCAATCCGCGTCATCACAGCTTCGCCATGATTGAAACCGGCAAGGCCGGGCTGCATCACCTGATGCTGGAACTGTTCAGCTTCGATGACGTCGGCCAGGGCTACGACATCGCGCAGGGCGAAAGAGACTGCGTGGCGACCACGCTGGGCCGGCACCCGAATGATTGCGTCACCTCGTTCTATGCCCGCACTCCGGGCGATCTGATGGTGGAATATGGCTGGGGAGGCCGCGCGATCGACCCCGCAACCTGGCAGCCCTTCGAAGGCCAGCACGGGCCGTCGCTGTGGGGGCATGACAGGGTATGGCTCTCGCCCGAGCAGCGCGAGGAGGCACGTCTGATTCGGCTGCGCGCGGCGCAGGCTGGTCAGCGCTCGCCGGTGCAGGTGCTTGCCGGTAATTTCGAACAGGCGGCGGATGTCTGCCCGTGGTGGAACAGCGCGCAAAAGCTCGCGGCGGAGTAACCCGCCAGCCCGCGCATGGCGCCTTCGTTGCCAGCCCCGCCCTGCCCGCCTAACCTGGGTTCAACGAATTTCCACGGGAGCGGCCTGCATGAACAGCACTTTCACCATCGGTGACCTGACAATCCACCGGCTGATCGAGGACGAGAAGCCGTTCTTCGATCCGCTGACCTTCTTCCCCGATGCGACGCCGGAACTGATCGCGGAGAACCGGTCCTGGATGGTGGACAGCGGTGCGCTCGATGCCGCAACCGGGCAGATCGTGCTGTGCATCCAGTCCTATATCGTGCGCACCCCGCACCACACCATCCTGATCGACACCTGCGTCGGCAACAACAAGCCGCGCGCCAGCCGGCCGTTCTGGGATAGGATGAAGGGCACCGCCTATATGGACGGGCTGGCGAAGCACGGCCTGAAGGTGGAGGACATCGACTATGTGATGTGCACCCATCTGCATGTCGATCATGTCGGCTGGAACACGCGGCTGATCGGCGGCAAATGGGTCCCGACCTTCCCCAACGCCCGCTACATCTTCGCCCAGAAGGAGTTCGACTACTGGGCGGCCGAGAACGCCAAGGAGGAAGTCGGCCCGATCGCCGACAGCGTGCTGCCGATCGTGGAAGCGAAGATGGCGGATCTGGTTTCCTCCGATTTCCAGTTGAACGATCATGTCCGCCTGTCCTCCACGCCCGGCCACACGCCCGACCATTTCGCCGTGCTGCTGGGCAAATCCGGCAAGGATGCGGTGGTCAGCGGCGACCTGATCCACTCACCGCTGCAGGCCCGCTATCCGGAACTGGGCATGCGTGCCGATTACGACCAGAAGCAGGGCTCGGTGACCCGGCGGAAGTTCCTGGAATGCTATTGCGAGACCAGCACGCTTGTGTGCACCGGGCATTTCCCCTCTCCCTCCACGGGCAAGATCACGCGCTGGGATAATGGCTTTCGCTTTACGGCGTCGGCGAAATAGGCCATCCGGCGGCGCTTCGGAGGCGTTCCTCCTAGCCCTTCTTGTTCGTTTGAATACGGCTGGGTAAGTTTTCACCCTCTTCCGGGCGCGTTTCCGCTCGCCTCTCAATCTGGGATCACATTCATGGACGTTGCTCACCCGATTTCACTTTCCAAGGCAGACGCGCTCGCCCTGCGCTACGGCCATGACGCCATTCCGGCTGCCGGCCCCTGGAACGACACCATCGCTCTGCTGCTGTCACATCGCTCGGTTCGCGGCTACCGGCCGGACGCGCTGCCGGAAGGCACGCTGGAAACCCTGGTCGCCGCCGCGCAGTCCGCCGCCACCAGTTCGAACCTGCAGACCTGGTCGGTGGTGGCGGTAACGGACCCGGCCACCAAAGCCGAGTTGGCAAAGGTCGCCAACAACCAGAAGCATATCGAGCAGTGCCCGCTGTTCCTGGTGTGGCTGGCGGATATCTCGCGCAACCAGCGCCTGGGCGCCGAAGAGGGCGTGGAACTGGAGGTCATGCCGTATCTGGAAACCTTCCTGGTTGCCGCGATCGATGCGGCGCTGGCGGCCCAGAACGCCGTTACCGCGGCGGAGTCCTTCGGCTTGTCGAATGTCTATATCGGCGCACTGCGCAACAACCCGCAGCGCGTGGCCGAACTGCTCGGCCTGCCGCAGGGCGTGATGGGCGTGTTCGGCCTTTGCATCGGCTACGCCGCGCCGGAGGTGACCAACGAAGTGAAGCCCCGTCTGTCCCAGCCGGCGATCCTTTACCATGGGAAATACGGCAATCCGAACGAGCCTGCCCTGCGCGCGACCTATGACGCGGAGATGGCGAAATTCTCCCACCGCCACGAAATGACCGCGGACACCTGGACAAAGCGGGTCATCAACCGCATGGGCAAGCTTTCGGCCATGAGCGGACGCGACAAGCTGGTCAGCATCCTGAATGCGATGGGCTTCCAACTGCGCTAAGCTTGGCGATCAGGTCTCTCCGCGTCCTGGTGGAGAGACCTGATCAAAACCGTTACGACGCCGGCCTGCCCTCGTTGTGGCCCGGCAAATCGATCGTCAGCATCAACGCACTCAGGCTCTTGCCATGCGGGTCGATCGCCAGGGAGCGGGTGACACCGCCGCCCAGGGCATTCTCGATCACAAAGTTTAGCGCCCGCAACTGCGGCAATTCATAGCGACGTACCGGACCCGGGGTCAGATGGCGGAAATGCGCCAGCACCCGTTCCGGTGTCAGCTCGCGCTGCAAAACCTGCCAGCCCTCATCGTTATAGGCGGTGACGGAGATATTGGAGGTGTTGCCCTTGTCGCCGGCGCGGGCATGGCCGACGTCGTACACGCGCAGGCTCATTGGGCCCGCTCCATGACGATCTCCGGTTTCACCCAATCACGCGGAATCAGCACCGATTTCACTGCCAGTATCTGCCTCGCGCCGAAATTGACGCCGCCGCCGGCGCCGGTCGGGCCCTGCATGTGCAGGCTGCGGACCTCGGCGCCGACCGCCTCCGCGGCCTTCTTGTCGGGCGTCCGCGCGGCGATGCGCAGGCGCACCTCATAGGGTTCCGGGCACAGGCCGGCATCGTTGCCGTGCAGCGAGTTCATGCCGATCAGGTCGACGCGCATTTCCTCATAGGTCAGGCCACGGCGGCGCAGGCGTTCCTTCACCACCTCGATACCGAGCTTGGCCCGCGCCAGCGCGTTGATCCCGGCGAAGCCCATCTCACCCGATCCCATATAGCCATCGAAATAGCCGACCACGACCTTGTAGGTGGCGGTGCGTGGCTTGCCGCGCGCGCCGTCCAGCGCCACCCGGTCCTTCTCCAGCTGGCGGAAAGTCACGCCGGAGGCATCCAGCACGCAGTCCGGCGTGATGTAGGCGCTGGGGTCGTGCATTTCGTACAGCAATTGTTCGGTGCAGGTGGCGACATCCAACCGCCCGCCGGAGCCGGGGGTTTTCGACACCTCCACCCGCCCGTCCGCCCACACATCGGCCAGCGGATAGCCGAGGCCGGCGAGGTCCTCGACTTCCTTGCGGCCGGGATCGGCGAAACAGCCGCCGGTGAGCTGGCCGGAACATTCGAGCAGATGGCCGGCCAGCGTGCCGTTGGCGAGTTTCGGGTAGTCGTCGTACGACCAGCCGAAGGCATGCAGCATCGGGCCGAGGAACAACGCCGGGTCGGCAACGCGGCCGGTGATCACCAGTTCCGCGCCGGTGGCAAAGCCCTGTGCCACAATGTCCGCCCCGAGATAGGCGTTGGCCGAGGCCATGCGCGGCAACAGAGATTCCAATGGCGCGCCATCCTCCATCAGCGGAAGCTCGGGATGCGCACGCATGATGTCGGTCACCTCGTCACCCCGCACCACGGCGCAGGTATAGTCCGGGCAGCCCCAGCCGGGCGCGTGCTGGCGCAGGACGCGCGCCGCCCCCATCGGGTTGGCCGCGCCCATGTTGGTGACAATCTTGACGCCGCGCCGCAACGCCGGCGGCATGATCGCCTCCATGCGTTCCAGCAGCACCGGCGTGTAGCCCTTGGACGGGTCCTTCGCGCGGTCGAGCGTTTCGCGGGCGATGGTGCGTTCGGCCAGGCACTCCATCGCCAGATAATCCAGTTCGCCGCGCTCGACGATTTCAACGCCGGGCGGGATGCGGTCGTCGGAAAATCCGGCGCCGCAGCCGATCCTGATCCTGTCGCGTGCCATTTTATTGGCCGCGCGTGACGGTGGGCTCGTTCAGGGCATAGCGGCGCAGCACCTCCATGTCCGGATCCCGCCCAAGGCCGGCGCCGTCGGGCATTTTCACCCGCCCATCGGTCGCCAGCACCAGTTCGTGATACGGATGGGCCTCCAGGTCCACGAAGAGCCGCTCATAGGGCACGGCTGGTGCCAGGGCTGAATTCACGTGGAGCGAGGCCAGGCTGCCCGGGCCGAAATAGGCGTTATGCGGCACCAGGCGCACGGCGAACGCCTTGGCCAGGGCGGCGATCTCCACCATCGCCGATATGCCGCCGATCTTCGTCACGCTGGGCTGGGCGTTGTCCAGCGCGCCGGCCTCGAACATCTTGCGGAATTCCCACAGGCCGCCGGAATTCTCGCCGGCGGAGATGCGGATGCCGCCTTCGCGGCGAACGCGCGCCAGCCCGTCCATGTCCTCGGGCGGCCAGACCGGCTCCTCCAGCCATTCCAGATCGCTGCTGTGGAATTCGCGAGCCATCTGGATGGCCTGGGCAACGGTCCAGGGGCAGTTCACATCGACCATCAACTTGGCGTCCGGTCCCATGGCGCGCCGGGCGGCCTGCACGCCGGGCGTGTCGATCTCGTGCAGCTTGACGTCGCGGTAGCCACGGCCGAGCGCGCGCTCGCAGGCGGCCGCCACCAGATCCGGTGAACCGTAGCGCAGCAGACTGGCATAGGCCTGCATGTCGGCGGCTGGCGTGCCGCCGAGCAGGCGCCAGATCGGCAGGCCGGCGGCCTTCCCGGCGATGTCCCACAACGCGATATCGATCGCCGACAGGCCGTAGATATGCGGGCCGTTGCGGCCGAACAGGTGATGCGTCTGCGTCAGCCGCTGCCGTATTCCCGAGATGTCGCGGGCATCCTGGCCGATCAGCATCGGGGCCAGCTGGGTGTCGATCACCGCCCGCGTGGCGGGGCAGCAGGCGTGGCCGAAGCCCTCGCCCCAGCCTTCCAGGCCCTGATCGGTAACGACACGAACCCATAGCGTGTTCATGAACTGCCAGCCGACGCCGCCGAAGCTGACGGGCTTGGCGCCCATATCGAATGGGATGCGGGTGTGCCAGGTTTCGACCGCAACGATCTTCA
Source organism: uncultured Acetobacteraceae bacterium (assembly GCA_903847525.1). GTDB lineage: Bacteria > Pseudomonadota > Alphaproteobacteria > Acetobacterales > Acetobacteraceae > PALSA-911. The sequence goes on from CAINEA010000533.1 coordinate 28,814, forward strand.
TCGGATGTTTCCCCTTTTTGTCCCCCGCATCCTGGGCAGTGGCGGCGTAAATGGGAAGTGGCCGCCCCCGGCCCGACACCTTCGCGGTTGCAGCACTTGCCGCAGCCGGCTTTCCCCACCTACAGTGAATGCAATGCTGATATTTGTTTTCCGCCGGGCTGTGCTTGCGCTGTTGGTTTGCCTGACGGTGCTCGTCGTCAGCTTCGCCCTGACCCGGCTGTCCGGCGATCTGGCCGCGTCCATCGCCGGGCCGAACGCCACGGCCGACGATGTCGCGATCATCCGCAAGAACTATGGCCTGGACCGTCCGTTGACACAGCAATTCGTCGATTGGGCCGCGGCGGCCGCGTCCGGCGATCTGGGCCGTTCCTATCTCTATCATGCGCCGGTATCGGGGCTGATCCGGGTTCGCCTGCCGGTGACGCTGACGCTGGGATTGTCCGGCCTCGCGATCGCGCTGGTCGTGGCGATCCCGCTGGGCATTCTCGCGGCGATGCGGGAGGGCTCGGCCGCGGATCGCGCCATCATGCTGGTGGCGCTGCTGGGGCAGGCGATGCCGAGCTTCTGGCTGTCGCTGACCCTGATCATCTGGTTCGGCCTGAACCTGCAATGGCTGCCGATTTCCGGCATCGAGAGCTGGCAGGGCTACATTCTGCCCGCCACTGTGCTGGCCTTTTCCGCCATTCCCGCGCTGATGCGCCTGACCCGTGCCGGGATGGTGGACGCGCTGTCGGCCGACTACATCCGCACCGCGCGGGCAAAGGGCCTGAGCCGGAGCAAGATCGTTCTGAAGCACGCCTTGCGCAACGCTGCGATGCCCGTGGTGTCGATCGCAGCGGTGCAGCTTGGTTTCATGCTCGGCGGATCGATCGTGATCGAGACGGTGTTCGCGCTTCCAGGCATCGGCTATCTGGCCTGGGAATCGATCAGCAAGAACGATTTTCCGGTGGTGCAGGCCGTCGTGATGATCCTGGCGCTGCTTTATATCGGGCTGACGCTGCTGGCGGATCTGATGAACGCGGTACTTGATCCCAGATTACGCGCGTCATGAGGTTTCGGGCATCTTGAAGCTTCGTCATCTCGCGACCGCGCTGGGCGGGGTCATCGTCGCTTTCGTTCTGCTGGTCGGAATCTTCGCGCCGCTGCTGGCGCCGCATGATCCGTTCGCGCAGGATCTGATGCGCCGCATGGTGCCGCCGGAATGGATGGAAGGCGGCAGCACGGCCAACTGGCTCGGCACCGACCAGCTGGGTCGGGACTATCTGTCTCGGCTGATCTATGGCGCGCGGATCTCGATGTTGATCGGCATCCTGACGGTGGTTACATCCGGGACGATCGGCATCACGCTGGGGGTGCTCGGCGGCTTCTTCGGCGGACGGGTGGATGATGTGGTGATGTTCGCCATCACCTGCCGGCTGTCGATCCCGCTCATTCTCGTGGCGCTGACGGTCGTGGCCCTGCTCGGCAGTTCACTCACGCTGGTCATTCTAACACTGGGGCTATTGCTGTGGGACCGGTTCGCCGTGGTGGCGCGCACCACGACGATGCAGGTGCGAAATCTCGACTACATCGCCGCCGCCCGCGCCGCCGGCGCGTCGCTGGCGCATATCCTGCTGCGCGAGGTGCTGCCGAACATCCTGTCGCATCTGCTGGTGGTCGCGACCCTGGAGATGGCGCTGGCGATCCTGCTGGAGGCCACGCTGTCCTTCCTCGGGCTTGGCGTGCCGTCGCCGCTGCCGTCCTGGGGGCTGATGATCGCGGAAGGCAAGGACTACATGTTCTTCAGCCCCTGGGTGATCATGGTGCCCGGCGTGACTTTGTTCGTTCTGGTGATGGGCATCAACCTGCTGGGCGACGGACTGCGAGACCTGTTACGCGCGGAGCGTGTATGAGCCCCGTTCTCGAAGTCGCAAACCTCCGCGTCGATTTCAGCGGCCGGACCGCCGCCGTACGCGGTGTGTCGCTAAAGGTTCAGCGCGGAGAAACCCATTGCCTGGTCGGTGAATCAGGCTGCGGCAAATCCGTCTCCGCCCTGGCGGTGATGGGCCTGCTGGCGCGTGGCGCGGTGCGTGATGCCGACGTTCTCCGTTTCCAGGACACCGACCTGACCCGATTGAGCGAGCGCGGCATGGCGCGGCTGCGCGGCGACAAGATGGCGATGATCTTCCAGGAACCGATGACCAGCCTGAACCCGGCCTACACCATCGGTTCGCAGATGGCGGAAGTCTACGAACGTCATCGCGGCGCAGGACGGCGCGCGGCGCTGGACCGGGCGGCGGAACTGCTCGGGCGCGTCGGCATCACCGCGCCCGGCATGCGGCTGGCGCAGTTTCCGCATCAGCTTTCCGGCGGGCTGCGCCAGCGTGTGATGATCGCGATGGCGCTGATGTGCGATCCGGAACTGCTGATCGCCGACGAACCCACCACGGCGCTGGATGTGACCGTGCAGGCGCAGATCCTGAGGCTTCTGCAAACCTTGCAGCGCGAGCTTGGACTTTCCCTGCTGCTGATCACCCATGATCTCGGCATCGTCGCGCGCATGGCGAACCAGGTGTCGGTCATGTACGCCGGGGAGCTCGTGGAAAGTGCGACCGCCGAGGCGCTGTTTGCCGCCCCGACCCATCCCTATACGCGCGGCCTGTTGGCCTGCATTCCGATCCCCGGCACGGTGCGGCGCGATGAACCGCTCGGCAGCATTCCCGGTACCGTTCCACGGATCTCCCCGGGCTTTGCCGGATGCGGATTTCGCGATCGTTGCACACACGCGCTGCCGGCCTGCGCGCAGACGGTCGCGTTGCGAAGTGCCGCCCCTGGCCACGCCTATCGCTGTGTCCTGCCGGCCGAATGGACATGAACTCATCCCCGGCCGCCATCGAGGTCATGAATATCCGCCGTGAATTTCGCACCGGCCGCGGCATGTTCGCGTCCGCACGGCCGGTGCGTGCGGTGGACGGCGTGTCGTTCGCGCTGCCGGCCGGACAGGTGCTCGGCATCGTCGGTGAGTCCGGCTGCGGCAAGTCCACCCTCGCACGCATGATCCTCGGCCTGCTGCCGGCGAGTTCCGGCGAGGTGCGCGTCGACGGCAGGCGCCTCGACAGCATGGACCGGCGCGAACGGGCGCGGCTGATCCAGCCGGTGTTCCAGGACCCGTTCTCCTCGCTCAATCCACGCCGCACGGTGGAAGAAATCGTTTCGTTGCCACTCGCCGCACAGGGCGACGTGCCGCGCGCGCAGATGCGCGAGAGGGTGATGGAGATGCTCGCACGCGTCGGTCTGTCGGCGGAGATGGCGGGGCGCCAGCCGGCGCAACTGTCCGGCGGGCAACGCCAGCGCGTGGCGATCGCCCGTGCCCTGGTGCTGCGTCCGCGCATCGTGGTGTGCGACGAGCCAACCAGCGCGCTGGATGTATCGGTGCAGGCGCAGATCCTGAATCTGCTGGCAGAACTGCGCCGGGAGCTCGGCCTGACCTACCTGTTCATCAGCCACAACCTCGCGGTGGTCGAGCACATCGCCACGGAGGTCGCGGTGATGTATCTCGGCCGCATCGTCGAACAGGCGGAAACCGATACGCTGTTCCGCGGCCCGAGCCACCCCTACACGCGGGCCTTGCTGGCTTCCGTGCTGACGCCGGAACCCGGCAAGGGCATCCCGGATGTCGGCCTGGGCGAGAGCTATCCCGATCCCGCCAACATCCCGCCCGGCTGCCGCTTCCACCCGCGCTGCCCGATGGCGGAAAACCGCTGCCAGTCAGAATCGCCAGAGGGGCTGGTCCGCGGTGGGCGGCTGGTCGAGTGCCTGCTGGCTTAGGGCTGTCGCCTATTTCCAGCTGGACAGGTAGAACCGCGGCAGTTCGTCGGGGAACGGCTTGAAGTTCAGCTGTTTCGACAGGCCATAGGTAATGGTATGGGTGAACATCGGCACCCAATAGGCCTTCGAGGTGATCAACTGGATGGCCTCGCTGTAGTTCTTCCGTCGCTGGTCCGGATCTGTGGTGCTGCCGCCGGCCTCGACCAGGCGCTTCACGTCCGGATCGCGCGTCTGGTCGGACGGACCGCCGGTGAAATATTGCGGCAGGATGGCGGACACGTCGTTGATCGAATAGCTGCCCCAGTTGCCCTCATCGATGGGCGCCTTGCCTTCCTGGACCCGCTGGATCTGGGCACCGACCTGCAGGTTGGTGATCTTCGCGTTGATCCCCACGACCTTCAGGTAGGCCTGGATCGCGCCTGACCATTGCGACAACTCGTAGCTCACGATCTCGGTGTCGAACCCGTTCGGGAAACCGGCTTCCGCCAGGAGCGCCTTGGCTGCCACCGGATCATACGGGTAATGCACCGCGGCGGTCGCGTCGCAGCCGAACTGGGTCGGATAGCATGGCGCGTCCAGCGCGCGGCTGTCGCCCTGTATCAGTTGCTTCGCCATCGTCGGGCGATCGATCGCCATGATGAAGGCCTTGCGGACCTTTTCATTCGTCAGCGGGTTGGGGCCGGTTCGCCCCGCCGCGTCCGGTCCGAGATACGAGATCCGCATCGACTCAGCGCGGATCGCCTGAAGGTTCGGCATCCGGGCGACCGCGTCGAACTGGTCGGCGCTGAACTTCCAAATCCAGTCCGCCCGGCCGCCCAGCAACTCGGCCATCTCGGTAGAGGCGTCAGGCACCTCGTGGATGATGATGGTCTTGATCGCCGGCATGCCTTTCGGGCTATCGGCGTAATAGCCGTCATAGCGTTCCAGATCGATCTCGGTGGTGCCGTCCACCTTGGTGATCTTGTAGGGCCCTGCGCCGACCGGATGCTTGGCATATTCGTCGGCTCCGACACGTTCGCGATAGGCTTTCGGCCAGATCGGCAGCGTCATCGACATGTATTCCAGCGCGGCAGGGAAAATCCGCGCCAGCTTCACCCGCACATGCAGGTCGTCGATCTTCTCCGCCCCGGCGAGGTACAAATAGTTGCTGGGAACCGAAACCTGCTTGTCCTTGATCACCGTGTTGATGGTGTAGACCACGTCATCGGCGCTGAATTTGTCGCCGTTATGGAAGGTGACATTCGGCCGCAGCGCAAATTCCAGCGTCGTGTCGTCCACCCATTTGAACGATTCAGCCAGCAGCGGCTTGATCCGGAACGTCTCGGGATCGCGGTAGACCAGATAATCGAAGGCTTGATGGGCCAGCACGATCCCGGTTCGAAGTTGGTTGTAATACGGATCGACATTCGGGATCGCGTCCCGCCAGGCGATGCGCAGCGTATCGGCGGATTTCTGCGCCAACGCGGGGGTGGCCGATGGAACAGCCAGGGCGGTCGCCAGAAGAACGCCACTCAGCCAAGAACGCATGCGCATCGCCACTCCTACGGTTCGGTCCATTTCAGTCCTAACCGTAGAAGCAGGCAGTGCAGTGCAGCAAGCAAAGAGTGAGCGGTTTCAGCCGCTAATCGAGCATCGCGCCCATAGGCCGCTAGCCCATCGTCGAGTTGAAGCTGCCACCATCGAGCAGCAGGTTCTGGCCGACAATGAAGCCCGAGGACGCGGCGCAGAGGAAGGCGCAGGCCTCGCCGAATTCTTCGGGCCGGCCGACGCGTCCGGCCGGGTTGCTGGCGGAGCGCTCGGCGATGATCTCGTCCACCGGGCGGTTGCTGCGCCGTGCGGCTTCCTCGAACCCGCTGCGCAGCCGGTCGGTCAGGAACGGGCCGGGCAGCAGGCCGTTGATGGTCACGTTGTGGCGCGCCACTTGGCGCGCCAGGCCGCCGACGAAGCCGGTCAGGCCCGCCCGGGCGCCGTTGCTCATGCCGAGTTCGGGGATCGGCGACTTCACCGAGCCGGAGGTGATGTTGACGATGCGGCCGAACTTGCGCGCGATCATGCCGTCCACCACCGCCTTGATCAGGAAGATCGGTGTCAGCATGTTGCCGTCGACGGCCTTGATCCAGTCGTCGCGGTTCCAGTCGCGGAAATCGCCGCGCGGTGGGCCGCCGGCGTGGTTGACCCGGATATCCGGCTCGGGACAGGCGGCGAGCGCCGCGGCGCGGCCTTCATCGGTGGTGATGTCCCCGGCCACGGCCGTGACCTTGGCACCGGTGGCGGCGCGGATCTCGGCCGCCGTGGCTTCCAGCGTCTCCCGCGTGCGGGCGGTGATCACCAGTTCCACGCCTTCCCGCGCCAGCGACATGGCGCAGGCCTTGCCGAGGCCCTTGCTGGCCGCGCAGACGATCGCCTTCTTGCCTTTGATCCCGAGATCCATGGTTTTGTTTCCTCTGAACGTTGTTGGTTTATGGGCGGTTCAGGCCGCTGCCGCCGGTGCTGCAAACGATGCGAGCATGACGCGCAATTCGGCCGGGATGGGAACCGGGCGCTGGCCGGGCATGGCGACCATCACGCGAACGAACCGGCCTTCGGCGGCAGCGATGTCCTCGTCCTCCCGGAACACCGCCAGATCGTAGCTGAACGAGCTGTTGCCCAGATGCGCGACGCGCAGGCCCACGGTCAGGACGTCGGGGAAGGATACCGACGTGTGGTAGCGGCAGCTCGTCTCCGCCATCACGCACCGGATGGACCCGTTGATCAGGTCGATCCCGGCATGCTTCATCTCGAACACCGTCAACGCCGTGTCGAAGAACGACAGGTATTCGACGTTGTTCACGTGCCCGAACAGGTCGTTGTCCTTCCAACGGGTCGTGACGGTCTGGAAATAGCGATAGTCGGCGCGGCGGCCCGGTGGTTTACGGCTCATGCGATCCATACGAAGCGGTTGCTGGGAAGCAGGACTACAGCTTGTTTGCGCCATCCCGTCTATGGCGGGTCCCGCCTGCGGGACGTGCCTGGATGTTGGACAGGATACCCCCCCTCGCGCTAGATGCCCCGCGCTTTCCCGCCTCCGGAGCTGTCCTTGTCCCTTCCTCGTCTGCCACGCCGGTCCGTCCTACCGGGGCTGACCGCGCTCTGCCTGGGCGCCATCTGTGCGTTTCCCGCCACCGCCGAGGCGCACGCCATCCTGCTGGCAAGCGTGCCGCCAGCCGGCGGCAATGTGCCGGCCGGCGCCGGGACGCTGCAGTTGCGCTTCAACAGCCGCATCGACCATGCCCGCTCTCGCCTGACCCTGGTCCGGCCGGACCATCCTGAGACCCGGCTGGCGATCGACCCCGGCACCAATGACGAAGTGCTGGAAGCCCATCTGGACCTGCCGTCCGGCCCTTGCACGGTGCGCTGGCAGGTGTTGGCGGTGGACGGCCATATTACCCGCGGCGATGTCGCTTTCACCGTGCTGCCCGCGACCGGACGCTGACCTCATGTCTCTGCTGATCGATCTGTTCGGCTATCTGTCCATCGTGCTGCATGGACTGACCATCACCGCGCAGTCGGCGATGCTGGGCGGATTGCTGTTCCTGGTCTTCCTGGCCCGCCCCCTCGGCGCCAGCCTCGGCATGGCCGGTGGCTCCGTCCAGGCAGGAACCGCCCGGATTGCCGCATGGAGCGCGGTCGCGCTGATCCTGTGCGAGGGAATATCGCTGGCGATGCAGACCGCGGTGCTGGTCGGCACCGTTGATCTCACGGTCGCGCAGGTGGCGGGGGCGAGCTTCTTCACCGCCGGCTTCGTGAAGATCGCTGCATCCCTGGCCATCGCCATCGCGCTGTTCGCGCGCGGCACACGCGCGCCGCCGACGGTCCCGAACGCGGCCCTGCTGGGACTGGCCCTGCTGGAACTCGCTGCCGCGACCCTGACAACCCATGCCGCCGCACGCCTCGATGGCCGCGAGCCGCTGCTGCTGGTGGCCGGGCTGCACCAGCTAGGCGCGGCGCTTTGGATCGGCGGCATCCCCAGCTTCCTATATGCGCTGTCGCTGGTGAACGACGGCCGGTCGTTCCACACGATCGGCGCCCGGTTCTCGCGCATGTCGATGGCCGGCGTGGCCTGTATCCTGGTCAGCGGCGTCACCATGAGCCTGATGTATATCGGCGACTGGCAAGGTTTGTACGGCACCGCCTACGGCGTGATGGTCGGCGCCAAGATCGCGATGTTCGCCGGTCTGCTGGCGTTGGGGTTGGGCAACTACCGGCTGATCGAACGTCTCGGCCGCGACCCGGCAACGCCGGTCAACCGCCTGAAGCGATTTGCCGAGGCCGAGATCGGCATCGGTCTGGCGATTTTCTTCGCCGCGGCCTCGCTGACCTCCGTGCCCCCCGCCGTGGACCTGACGCAGGACCGGGTGACGATCGCCGAGATCGTCGACCGTAATACTCCGGTTATACCCCGCCTTACCTCACCGGATTTCAAAAGCCTGGCCCTGGCGCAATTGCAGGCGCGATTGGACCAGGAGGCTGCCGCCCAGCGGGCCGCGCCGACCCCGGCGTCGGTCCCCGGCTCCGGCATCTTCCAGCCGCGCAACGCCGCGGATGTCGCCTGGTCCGAATACAACCATCATTGGTCCGGACTGTTCGTGCTGGCCATCGGCGTGTTGGCCCTGCTCAATCAGGCCGGCGTGCGGATCGCCCGGCATTGGCCGCTTATTTTCCTGGGATTGGCCGCCTTCCTGTTCGTCCGGTCCGACCCGGAGGCATGGCCGATGGGGTCCATCGGCTTCTTCGAGAGCTTTCGCGATGTGGAGGTGCTCCAGCACCGGCTGGTCGTGCCGCTGATCATCGCCTTCGCGTGGTTCGAGTGGCGGGTTCGCGCCTGCGGCTGGGACAACAAATCGGCGGCGCTGGTATTCCCGATCATCTGCGTCGCCGGCGGCATCCTGCTGCTGACCCACAGCCACGCGATCGCCAACGTCAAGGAACAACTCCTGATCGAACTAACCCACACGCCGCTCGCCCTGGCGGCCCTCGGCGCGGGGATCGCACGCTGGCTGGAACTGCGGCTGGACCCGCCCGGCAACCGGATCGCCGGCTGGATCTGGCCGATCTGCTTCCTGCTGGTGGGCCTGTTGCTGCTGTTATACCGCGAGGCCTGACCGCTTTGCGCCGGCTGCCCGGACCGGTAAGGTCTGGCAACCACTTCCTTCAACGCAGGATTTCGCCGCCATGACCGACTATGTGATTGCACCGCCCGCCATCGTCTCCGTGCCTGTCGTCGGCGGCGGCGCATTCCCTGTCCGCCGGGTTTTCTGCGTCGGGCGCAACTACGCCGAACACGCCCGCGAGATGGGCGGCGATCCGAACCGCGAGCCGCCGTTCTTCTTCATGAAGCCGGCCGACGCCCTGCTGACCGGCAATGCCGACATGCCGTATCCCCCCGCCTCCGAGGACATGCATCACGAGATGGAGATGGTGGTCGCGATCGGCACCGGTGGCGTCGATATCGCCGAGGAAGACGCGTTGAAGCATGTCTGGGGCTATGCGGTTGGCCTGGATATGACCCGGCGCGACGTGCAGAACGTCGCCCGCAAGGCCGGCCGCCCCTGGGACATGGGCAAGGGCTTCGATCACTCCGCGCCGATCAGCGGCATCGTGCCGGCCTCCAAGATCGGCCACCCCGACAAGGGGCTGATCGAACTGAAGGTCAACGGAACTGTGCGCCAGTCGTCCGACCTGTCGAAGATGATCTGGAACATCCCGGAGACCATCGCCTACCTGTCGCGCCTGGTGCGTCTGGCGCCGGGCGACCTGATCTATACCGGCACGCCCGAGGGCGTCGCGGCGGTGGTGCGCGGGGACGTGATGGAAGGGATAGTCGAAGGCGTGGGAAGCATCCGCACCAAGATCGTTTGATTTGATGGCCTGGTGGATTTTTCAAGCTAACCCAGAGACTTATGATGTCGTTGGGTAACCGGGGCAAAACCCCGGGCGGTCGCGTAATCAGGCAGGCTGCGCGCGCACTCGAACCAGCTCGCCGAGCGGTAGGATGGC
>CAINEA010000534.1 GCA_903847525.1 uncultured Acetobacteraceae bacterium
GTGGACGCGGCACGGCGGGATTTTACCATCAACGCCATGTCCATGACCGCTGACGGCGCGGTGTTTGACTATTTCTCCGGCATTGCCGACCTGCGCGCCGGCCTGGTGCGCTTCGTCGGCGACCCCGCCACAAGGATCGCCGAGGACTATCTGCGTATTCTCCGCTTCTTCCGCTTTTTCGCCCGCTACGGCGCCGGAACGCCCGACACAGCCGCTTTGGCCGCGATTCGCGCAGGCCTGGGCGGGCTGGCGATCCTGTCGGTTGAACGGGTCTGGTCGGAACTGCAAAGGATCCTGGCTGCGCCCGATCCCTCCGGCGCCATCGCGCGGATGGCGGAACTCGGTGTGCTGGCCGCGGTGCTACCAGAAGGCGTGGACCCGCAAATCCTGTCTCGCCTTGTCGCCGCCGGTGCGCCTGCCGATCCGGTTTTGCGTCTTGCCGCGCTGCTTACGGGCGATGCGGAAGCGCTCGCCGCCCGGCTGAAACTATCGACGGCCGAACGTGAGCGCTTGGCCGCCCTGCGCGCCGGACCGCTGCCGCATCCCGATGCTGACGACGACGAATTGCGCCGCCTGCTGGCGAACGATCCACCTGACATCCTCATCGGTCGAGCCTGGCTCGCCGGGGGGGCCATGCAGGACTGGATCCAGCTTCGCGCCCGCCTTGCCACCATTCCACGCCCGGTGTTTCCATTGGAAGGCCGCGACGCGCTGGCAATCGGTATCGCGCCCGGACCGGAAATGGGTGCGATGCTGCGCACCGTCCGTGACTGGTGGCTCGCCGGAGGCTGCCGTGGCGATGCAACTGCCTGCCGTGCCGAACTCGCGCGGCAATTGGGGGAAGGGGGGAAGGCCAGGGGCGCTGCCCCCATGCTTCCCCATTTGGGACCCCGTTAAGGGCTCGCCCTTAGAACCCGCTACTGGTTTGGGAGTTTAGGGAGGGCCTACTCAGACCTTGCAAGGTCTCGGTAGGCCCTCCCTAAACTCGCAAACAAATGGATGGTTTCCAAAGGCTTGCCTTTGGCGGGGGTCGAGGGGGCGGAGCCCCTCGCCTTGCTCCTTCCCCGATTACCCCAGCCGAACTGGCGAGACGCGCGCGCGGCTGATACACGGCGCGCATGACCGTCGTCCGTGATGCCCTCTCCGCCAGCGAAGCCTCGTATTCGCTCCTGTTGCGCCTGTGGCGCGAGCATGTCCGCAACTACCGCGGCCGGCTTCTGGTTGTTCTGGTGCTCACCGCGCTGATGGCCGGCACGACAGCGCTCTATCCTGTGGTGATCGACCATGCCTTCTCCATGTTCACCGGGCGGGACCAGCGCATCCTGTATCAAGTGCCGATCCTGGTGCTGGTGGTCACCTCGGTGAAGGCGGCGGCGCAGTATTTTCAGAACGTGCTGGTCCAACAGGTCGTGCTGCTCAGCATCCGTGACCTGCAGGGCCGGATGTTCGGTCATTTGGTTCGCGCCGACCTTACCCGGCTCGAGCGGGAGGCCCCGGCGCAGCTGGCCGCCCGCTTCACCACCGATGCCGCCACCATCCGCGAGGCGCTCACCCGCGCGGTGAACGGCCTGGCGGATGCGATCACCGTGATCGGCCTCGTTGCCTCGATGCTGTATCTCGACTGGGTACTCAGCGTGATTGCCGCCGCGCTGTATCCTCTGGCGGCGTTGCCGATCCAGCGCATCGGCAAGCGCATCCGCCGTGCCTCCGGCGGCATGCAGGAACGCATGGGCGAGACCGCCGCGCTGCTGAACGAAAGCTTCGCCCAGGCCCGCACCGTGCGCGCCTACGGCCTGGAAAACAGCGAGTCCGTCCGCGCCGAGGGGGCCTTCGGCGAATTGTACAATGCGCTGTACCGCATGACCCGCTCCCGCGCCCGGGTCGATCCGTTGCTGGAGGTGCTGGGCGGCGCCGCCGTGGCCGCTGTGATCGGCTTCGCCGGCTGGCGGGCCGCTGTCGGCACCAACACGATCGGCAATTTCACGGGATTCGTCGCCGCTCTGCTGATCGCGTCTCGTCCCCTGCGCGCGCTGGGGTCTTTGAACGCCGCGGTGCAGGAAGGCCTCGCTGGTCTGAGCCGCATCTTCACCGTGCTGGATGAGAAACCGCTGATTCTGGACGCGCCAAACGCCGTGCCCCTGCCGCCGGGACACGGGCACGTGTTGTTCGATAATGTGGGCTTCGTCTATCCCGACGGCAGGGCAGGGCTCTCCGGCCTAAGCTTCGAGGCGGCGCCGGGCACCACCGTCGCCCTCGTCGGGCCATCCGGCGCCGGCAAATCCACCGCCCTTGCCTTGATCCCCCGGCTGCAGGACACGACCACAGGCACTGTCAGTGTCGACAACGCCAACGTGCGTTCGGTCACGCTTGCCAGCCTGCGCGGCAGCATCGCCTATGTCGGCCAGGACACGCTGCTGTTCGACGATACGGTCGGCGTCAATATCCGCATGGGCCGGCCCGGTGCGACCGACGCCGAGGTTGAGGCCGCTGCTGCCGCGGCCGCGGCAGCCGGCTTCATCGCGGCCTTGCCGCAAGGCTACAACACCCGCGTCGGCCCCGGCGGCCAGCGCCTGTCCGGCGGTCAGCGCCAGCGCGTCACCTTGGCCCGCGCCCTGTTGCGCAATCCGCGCATCCTGCTGCTCGACGAAGCCACCAGTGCGCTCGACACCGAAAGCGAGGCCGCCGTGCAACAGGCCCTCGCGACCCTGCGGAAGGGCCGCACCACCATCGTCATCGCCCACCGCCTCTCCACCGTGCGCGACGCAGATCTGGTCGTCGTCCTCGACGCCGGGCGTGCGGTTGAAATGGGCACGCACGCCCAGCTCATCGACCACGACGGCCTCTACGCTCGACTCGTCCGCAGCCAGGATTTGGCCCCCTAGGGGGACGGTTCAAGGAAGGCCAGGAGACTTTGCCCCCTCGCCTTCCTTCAACGCGCCATCGCTAAGGCCATTTCACCTCGGGCGGCAGGCTCATCAGGATGGCTTCCACATTGCCGCCGGTTTTCAACCCGAACAGGGTGCCACGGTCGTGGATCAGGTTGAATTCCACGTAGCGGCCCCGGCGGATGAGCTGGTACTCGCGTTCGGCCACGGTCCAGGCGTCGCGCATGCGCCGGCGGACGATGCGGGGATAGGCGTCCAGAAACGCGCGTCCCACATCCTGGGTAAAGGCGAAGTCCTGCTCCACGCCCTTGCGGTTCAGCCGGTCATAGAAGATGCCGCCGGCGCCGCGCGGCTCGTTGCGGTGCGGTAGGAAGAAGTATCTGTCGCACCATTCCTTGAATTCGCCGTAGTAGCCGGGGTCATGCCGGTCGCAGGCGGCCCTGTAGGTGGCGTGGAAATCGGCGGCGTCTTCGATCGCCTGCGGCGTGTCCAGGCGCATCGGCGTCAGGTCGCCGCCGCCGCCGAACCAACCCTGGGTGGTGATCAGCATCCGCGTGTTGAAATGCGCCGCAGGCACCAGCGGGCTGCACATATGCGCCACCAGGCTGATGCCGCTGGCCCAGAAGCGTGGATCCTCCGCGGCGCCCGGGATCTGCGTGCGGAATTCCGGCGAGAACTCGCCCATGACGGTGGAGACGTTCACGCCGACCTTCTCGAATACGCGTCCGCGCATCACGCTCATCACTCCGCCGCCGCCGGGCGAACCATCGGCGGTGGGCCGGCTCCAGGCTTCCCGGTGGAATTTGCCGGCCTGCTCCGCGCAATCGGGTTGATATTCCACTTCGATGGCCTCGAACTCGGCGCAGATTTGGTCGCGCAAGTGCTCGAACCACCCTTGCGCCGGCGGCTTCAGTGCGTCATGGGACGGCCGGGATAGGGTTTGCGGCATATTTCGCGAGTCCTCCTATGGGTTTGTCTTACACGTGTGGCCCAGGGTGTGTTGCAGGCGCTAAGGGACGGACCTACTATATAAATGAACACGGTCGGAGCGTAACTCCGGCCGGTGCTGGTTAACTATGTGCCCTTTACGGGTTGATCGAGGGATAGATGGCTGACACCGCCGTTACTGCAGTCCATGGCACCTCCGGTGTCGCGCCCGGTCTTCCTGACGATCCGTCGAAACGTGATTTCCTGAAGCTGATCGCTGGCGCTGGTGCCATCATCGGTGCGGGCGCGATTGCCTGGCCGTTGATCGACAGCATGAACCCGTCCAAGGACGTGCTTGCCGCATCGTCGACCGAGGTGGACATCACCCCGATTGTCGAAGGCATGGGCATCACCGTGATGTGGCGCGGCAAGCCGATCTTCGTGCGTCACCGCACCCCACAGGAGATCAAAGAGGCCGAGAGCGTGCCGCTGGCACAACTCACCGATCCGATGGCCGATTCGGCACGGGTGAAACCCGACCATGCGCAGTGGATTGTCCTGGTCGGTATATGCACCCATCTCGGCTGCATTCCCGTCGGCAATAAGCCGACCGAGAACCGCGGCGACTTCGGCGGATGGTTCTGCCCCTGCCACGGTAGCCAGTACGACACCTCCGGGCGCGTGCGCCATGGGCCCGCGCCGCTCAATCTGGCGCTGCCGCCCTACGCCTTCACGACGGATACGAAGATCAAGATCGGCTGACGAAACCAGCCCACTAGGACGAGGTTCCCCACCATGGCCGGCCTGAACAAGAGCGAATTTGCAAATCCAGTGATCAACTGGATCGATACCCGTATGCCCATCTTCACGATGATGCAGAAGGAATACGGTTCCTTCCCAACGCCAAAGAATTTCAACTATCTGTGGAATTTCGGCGCGCTGGCGATGGTCAACCTGATGATCATGATCATCACCGGCATCTTCTTGGCGATGAACTACCAGCCCAACGCCTTGCTGGCGTTTGACA
>CAINEA010000535.1 GCA_903847525.1 uncultured Acetobacteraceae bacterium
CGGCCCGCGCGGCACGGGCCGCGGCGCTCCCGGTGTTGGTCGCCGCCATCAGCGCGTCCGCGGCACGGCGATGGATGGTTTCGGCCTCGCTCAGCGCATCCAGTGTGGCCGCCTTCTGCGCGGCGATCGCGGCCGGTGCGGCGGCCAGTGCGGCATGTTCGGCCCGGGCGGCGTCGGCGCGGGCAGTCAGGTCGGTCACGCGGGAGATGGCATCGGCGGCCCGTTCTGCCCAGGCGGCACGCTCGCGTTCGATCGACTGGCGGCGGTTCAGCCGCCCCGAATGCTCGCGCAGCAGGCCATCATGTGCACTGCGCGCGGCATTCTCGGCCTGGCGCGCGGTGGACAGGATGGCGCGGGCCTGCTCCACCCCGCCGCGCAAGGCGGCGATATCCGGCAGCGCGGCCTGCGCATCCCGCGCCCGCGCCAGGGCCGCATCGGCATCGTCGCGTTCGGGAGTCAGGCGGGTGATCTGCTGTTCAACCGCCTCGATCCGGGCGGTGATGGTGGCGGCCTGATTGGTCAGCGCGTTGGAAGTGGAGCGGGTTCGTTCGATCGCCTGCTCGGCCTCGCGCCGGGCGTTGCGGGCCTGTTGCTCGGCAGTGGAGGCCGCATTGGCAGCGGCATCCGCATCGGTGCGGGCCTGCCGCGCGGTGCCGGCTTCAGCTTCCGCTTCGGCCAGCCTGGCGGCCAGCCCGTTCAACCGGTTGCGCTGCTGCAGCCGCACGGCGGCGGCGGTCGGCGTGCCGGCCAGGATCGTGTAACCGTCCCAGCGCCACACCGCGCCCTTGCGGGAAACCAGCATCTGACCAGGCGCCAGTGCCGATTGCAGCGCGTCGCCGGCCGCATTGTCCTCGATCAGACCGACCTGGGACACCGCACGCGACAGCGCGGCAGGAAAGCGAATCAGGCTGGCCAGCGGTGTGGCGCCGTCGGGCAATCCGGGAACGGGATCGAAGGCCGGCAGGTCGCGCCAATGCCGGGCGGCGCCCGGATTGGCGGCCGAGGATAATTCCTCGCCCAATGCCGCACCCAGCGCGGCTTCCAGCCCGGCCGGCACGCTCAGCGCATCGAGCATCGGCGGCCAGCGCTCGCCGTCCTTGACCGCCAGCACCTCGCGTAGCGCCTGCACCTCAGCGGCGAGTTTTGCACGTGCCGCAGACGTAACCGATTCCTGCGCCCGTGCCGCGTTCTGCGCCGCCTGGGCGGCCGCGCGCGCCTGTTCAGCCTGTTCGACCGCCGCGCGAGCCGTCGCCAGTGCTGCTTCCGCGGCCTCGAACGCCGCCTTGGCGGCTTCCAGCCGGGCCGGGTCCACCGCCTGCGCGGCGGTCCGGGTGCGCTCTTCCAGCAATTTGGCGAACTGGTCGTTCAGCCGCCGAGCGCGCTGTTCGGCCTGGGCCAGTTCTTGGGCCACCGATTGCGCCCGCGCGGACGCCTCGGCCGCACCTTCAGTGGCACGGTTGGCGGCGGCTTCCGCCTCGTGCACATGCTCGCTTGCTTCGGCCAGGGCCGCTTCGGCAGCCTGCGCGCGCTCGGCATGGCCGTTATCGGCGGCGGCGATGCTGGCATCTTCCCCGGCCAGCCGCTGTTCGGCGGCGACCGCGTCGTGGCGCAACTGTCCGGCATGGGCCAGATCCCGGTCGAGCGTCTCCAACCGACGGATCGCCTCGGCAAGCGCCGTGCGAGCCCGCGTTTCCTCTGCCGCGATCTGCTCCTGCGCGACGCGGTGGCGCTCCAGCGCGGTGCGGGCGTCGGCTTCCTGAGTCCGCAGCTCCGGCAAAATACCCTCGCCATCCGTGGCCGCGGCGGCAGCGGTCGTGGCCTCGGCGGTGGCCGCGGCAACCGCGAGCCCCGCATCGTGCAGCGCCTGCTGGGCAGCCGCACGGCCCTTTTCCACATGGGCCTTCTGGATCGACAGCAGTTCCTGTTCGGCCTGCCGTATATTGCCGGAGATGTTGCGATAGCGGCTGGCCTGCCGCGCCTGGCGTTTCAACGCGCCCAGTTGGCCTTCCAGCTGCCCGCGCAGATCCTCGGCGCGGGCCATGTTGGCCTCCGCCGCGCGCAGCTTCAGCTCCGCCTCATGCCGGCGCGCGTGCAGGCCGGTGATGCCCGCCGCTTCCTCCAGCACCGAACGCCGGTCCTCCGGGCGGGCATTGACGATCGCGCCGACCCGTCCCTGGCTGACCATGGCCGAGGACCGTGCGCCGGAAGCAAGATCGGCGAACAGCGTCTGCACGTCTCGGGCGCGCACTTCCTTGCCGTTCACCCGATAAGCGCTGCCGTTGCCGCGCTCGATCCGCCGGCTGATTTCCAGTTCCGGCTGCTCGTGGAACGGGTGCGGCGCCAAACCCTGCGCTTCCTCCAAGGACAGCGTCACCTCGGCGATGTTGCGCGAGGCCCGCGCCGCGGTGCCGGCGAAGATGACATCGTCCATCTCGCCGCCGCGCATGTTCTTGGCGCTGCTCTCGCCCATAGCCCAGCGCAGCGCTTCCACCACGTTGGATTTGCCGCATCCATTCGGCCCGACGATCCCGGTCAGTCCGGGCAGGATTTCAACGCTCGTGGCCTCGGCAAAGCTTTTGAAGCCGGCGATGCGCAGTCGGGAAAAGCGGACGGGCAAATCGGTCTCCGTTCAGGTGTGCCCATCAGGGCCGGGTTCAGGTGGCTTCGCTGACAAACTTGGCGAAATCCTCGAAGCTCATGGCGCCCGAGGTGGTCTTGCCGTTGATCGCGAAGCTAGGGGTCGCGCTGATCTTGTATTTCGTCTGGTCGGCCTGCTGCTGGACGAGGATCCAGTTCTTCAGTTCGGTATTGGCGATCGCGGCGTCGAATGTGGCCCGAGACATGCCGGCCAGCGCGGCGATCTTCCACATTTCCTCGGTCGGGTTGGCCTGGCGGTTGAACGCCCAGCGGTCCTGGTTGGCGAGCAACGCGTTGACGAACGGCTCGTAGCGCTCCGCCGGCAGGGTGCGGGCGACCATGGCGGCGGTCAGCGCGACCTGATCGAGCGGGAAGTCGCGAAATACGTAGCGGATCTTGCCGGTGTCGATGAGTTCGGCCTTTACCTTCGGGAAGGTGGTGTTCGCGAAATGCGCGCAATGGGTGCAGGTGAGGGAGAAGAATTCCATGACCGTCACCTTGGCGGTCGGGCTGCCGATCGCGCGCTCGCCCTGCGAGGCCGGCTCCGCGGCGTGCGCGAAGGTCGGGGCCAGGGAGATGAGGGTAGCTACAGATAGTAGTGAACGGCGAGTGATTAGCATCGGAACCTCTATATCTGGTATTTCTACTGCTTGGTGGACGGGAGAGTCGAGGCTTTCGCGCGGCGACGGCCACGCGCGGGCTCGGCGGTCAGCACCGAACGGCTCAGTGCGGCCAGCGCATCCCGCAGATCGCCTTGCGGAAGCACTGAAACGGCCTCCTCCGCCCGGCGTTCGTCGGCAGGTGTCAGGGGGCGGATTTCCCGGACCGCGACTCGGGGTGCCTTGATGGTGTCGGTCGCCTGGACGAAGCCCAGGCGCTCGATTATTGCCGAGCCGAGATGGGTGTTGATGCGGGCGATCAATTGCGGGGCGAGGTGCTGCAGTTCCATCGCCACCGGCCCAGTGCAGGCGATCGTCAACCGCCCCGCCGACAGCCGCCGCGGTGCGGTCACCCCAGCCAGCCGAGGGCCGACGATATCCGCCCAGTCGGCCATCACCTGCGCCGCCGCCGGCGCGCGCTTGCGAAAGGCCGGTCGGACAATCTCAGGCACCAGAGCGCCGACCGGCCGCGGCCCATAGACGTGACGCGTCTGGCTCGCCATACCCGCCTCTGTGTCCCGCTTGCTCATACCTTCCCCTAGCATACCCACTGGGTCCGCGCTGCTCGCCTGGTACGACCGGCATCGCCGCGCCTTGCCCTGGAGGGCGTTGCCTGGGGAGGCGGCGGACCCATACCGCGTCTGGCTGAGCGAAATCATGTTACAGCAGACGAATGTAGCAACCGCCATACCGTATTATGAAAAATTTGTTCGTCGTTTCCCCGATGTGAACGCCCTGGCGGCCGCACCCCTGGAAGCCGTGCTGGTCGCCTGGGCCGGGCTTGGCTACTACGCCCGCGCCCGCAACCTGCACGCCTGCGCCCGAGCGGTGGTCGAACTCGGCGGCTTTCCGCGCGATGCCGGCGCGCTGCTGGCCCTGCCCGGCATCGGCCCCTACACCGCCACCGCCATCGGCGCGATCGCCTTCGGCCTGCCCGGCGTGCCCGTGGACGGCAATGTGGAGCGGGTCACGGCTCGGATCTTCGCCATCGCCGAGCCGATGCCGGCCGCCAAGCCGGCCCTGCGGGAAGCGGCGGCAAGGCTCGGCGCCGATCCCGCCGCCCAGGCCCGTCCGTCCGATTTTGCCCAGGCGTTGTTCGATCTCGGCGCCAC
>CAINEA010000536.1 GCA_903847525.1 uncultured Acetobacteraceae bacterium
AGGTCGATCAGCAGCATCTTGCCGGGCTGCAGGCGCCATTTCCGCAGGATCTTTTCTTCCGGCACCGGCAGTACGCCGGTTTCGGAAGCCAGGATCAACAGATCGTCGACCGTTTGCACATAGCGCGCCGGGCGCAGGCCGTTGCGGTCCAGCGTGGCGCCGATCTGGCGGCCGTCGGTGAAGGCAATGGCGGCCGGGCCGTCCCAGGGTTCCATCAGCGCGGCGTAATATTCGTAGAATGCGCGGCGATCCGGGCTCATCAGCGGATTGCCGGCCCAGGCCTCGGGGATCAGCATCATCATCGCGTGCGACAGCGAGTAGCCCCCCGCGACAAGGATCTCCAGCGCGTTGTCGATGCAGGCGGTGTCGGACTGGCCATGCGGGATCAGCGGCCACATCTTGTCCAGATCCGGACCGATAAGGTCCGAGGACATCGAGCGCCGGCGGGCGTACATCCAGTTCACGTTGCCGCGCACAGTGTTGATCTCGCCGTTATGGGCGAGGAAGCGGTACGGATGCGCCAGGCGCCAGGACGGGAATGTGTTGGTGGAGAAGCGCTGGTGCACCAGCGCCAGGGCGGACTCGGTCAGCGGGTCGCGCAGATCGACGTAGAAACTTTCCACCTGCGGCGCGAGCAGCAGGCCCTTATAGACCAACGTGCGGGACGAGAACGACGGCATGTAGAGTTCGCCGACGCCGGGCAGATGGCTGCGGTCGGCCAGTGCACGGATGTTGTTCAGCACCTGCTTGCGGATGGTCAGCAGCTTGCGTTCGAACGCATCCTGGTCCTTCAGGCCCGGATTGGCGCCGATGATCGCCTGGCGGATCACCGGCATGGTTTCGATCACGCGCTCCCCGAGACCGGTCAGATCGGTCGGCACGTCGCGCCATCCGATCACGCTCTGGCCTTCGGCCTTCACCACCTTGGCGATCAGGTCGGTGACGTAGTTACGAGCCGCGTCGTCACGCGGCAGGAAGCACATTGCAACGGCGTAGAGGCCGGGGGCCGGCAAAGGCAGCCCCTGTCCGGCAGCCCAACGGCGCAGCAGCGCATCCGGCAACTGGATCAGGCAGCCGGCGCCGTCGCCGACCAGAGGGTCGGCGCCGACAGCGCCGCGATGGTCCAGATTGACCAGGATCTGCAGACCCTGACGGACGATTTCATGCGATTTTCGGCCTTTGATGTTGGCGATAAAGCCAACGCCGCACGCATCGTGCTCGTTCCGCGGATCGTAAAGTCCCTGTCTCTCCGGCAAGTCCATCATGGGCAAGTCCATCGTGGTCGTTCCCCGTTCAACGCAGTCCATAACCGCCCGGCGTTCGGCCGGACAGAATCAGTCTCGGCGTCCATGCCCGGAAGATCGGGCTGACGCAATGTTCCCAGGTTGCCCCGGTTCCCCCGTCCATGGCCGCTTGTCATGGCTTCGCGCCACCGGATTTGTGTCCGGTAGTTCACCTTTCAGACAAACTAGCGACGGGGGGCTGTGTTCGCAATGCCGCAATCTTGCCGTAATCGCCGCGGAGCCGGCGCGAGGGTCTTTGGCGCGTGATCCTGGCACATGGATTGCTTTGTTCATGGCGTCGGTCTGACGCATGCAGGCCGATCATGGCGAGTGCATTACCGCCCGCCAGCTATCCCGCCGCGCCTCTCTCCTCCCCGGACGGCGCGGCGGGAGTTTTTCCCCGC
>CAINEA010000537.1 GCA_903847525.1 uncultured Acetobacteraceae bacterium
CGATTGGCGTAGCTGGGCCGAGCCACCTGGGCAGTTACGATTAATCTACTACTCAGACCTGGGGTTTCGGCGTTGGCTGTTGGCGCAGGCCGCGATCCGCGCCCCGATTATGCGGAATTGTTCAGATCTGGGTAGTCATGCGGGTATTCCCCGGGCGGCGGCCCAGGGCCTGCCGAGTGCCAGCTACTTCATAAACTCATTGCCAGTCACCAGCAGCGTCAGACCGATACCGGACTGCATGCATGTGCTGCAGCAACGGCAAGGCGATATAGACGCATGGCGGCAACACCGCTTCCCGGCAGTGCTTTGATGAGGAGTTTCAGATACGGCACGTCCACCATCTGCTCTGACAGCGCTTGTGCCGCTATATCCGTCGCGGTCGTCTCCATCGCCATCCGGCCTATCAGCCGCAAGAGCGTAAGGGTCACTATGGGCCCCGGACGCAGGCCGTATATAACCGCGACCTGGCGGATCACGCGTAGGCCACACAACCCAACGGCGACACCATCCCAACCGCTATGGGGGTTCAACGCGACCAATGCCGCGCCCTGTTGTGCGACGGTGGCGCCGACGCGCTTGGCGGCTTTCTCGAGGTCCTCGGCTACCCGATTGCGCAGAATGGCCCGTAACTCAGCAATGCTGGTGGCTTGCTTCAATGCAAGGTCTACTGTCTGCGGGTCGTCGACTCGGGATCCGACATGCGCCAGCCAGGCACGCGCATGCGCCCGCGTGCGCTCGAAATCCGCCACACTTTGCAAATCACTACGCAGATGCTCCGCGTTGCGCAGTCGCCGGATGGAAGACCATTCGCGCCAACCGGCAAAGCAAACCAGGCCGAGACCCGCCGCCTCCGCCAGTAGGACCAACCAACCCAGGCCTGATGAGACCTGGAACTGCTGTGCCACAAAAGATCCCACTGATACCACCAGCCAGGTCGCCGCCAGCACCGCAAAGCCGATCGTCGCAATCGAGAGCGAACCCATGGGACCGCTCACTGCTCCGATCGGGGCGGGCAGCCATCCCGTCTCAATAACCGCCGCAGCGCCGGGCTCCGGATCAAGCAGAACAGGCCGCTGCTGTGTCATCTCGGGTGCAGGCTCGGCCTCCGACCGTGGGGCGGGCATCTCGTTGGCACCCGCCGCGGGCTGCTCCGGCAGCTTGCCAGTCGTCTCATCGATAAAACCTGGGGCGCGCGCGGTCACAGCAAATCCCCAATCACCGCCACCAAGACGTCATCGAGACCAAGATGGGGAATGCCATGGTTACCACTTGGATCGATGGAGGGAGGGCGGAACACCGGCATCTCGAAATAGCGATCCGACCAGAAGCTCGGCTGCGGAATCTGCGATGGCACCGCCCCAACATGGAAAGGCCGCACTACGGCCTCACCCAATACCGTCCCGCGCACCACCTCGACAGTTTGCCCATCCAACTTGGCGGTGCCCTCCTCGGTTGACCGGATCGATGCGGCAACGTGAAAGCTAACTTGCGCGCTAGCCTCTTGTGAACTCTTGGCCGCGGGATCGACCAGGGCGCGCAACAGATGCTCTAGATTATCACGCGCCAGCGCGGGCACATGGTCCCCCTTGGTGGCGACGAAAGCCACTCGCTCGATCGGGCTGGGGGCGGTTACAGCGGCCAACACCTTGCCGGCCACGCCAACCGCGGCACTCGCCAAAGGATTGGATGACCGGGAGGCGGCGCTCCGCGCGGCAATGTCCGCCCCGCGGTCAATGTGCCCGGCGAGTTCACGCCGGCGCCGGTGGCTCCAGAACCCCCAACCATCATTCAATCCACGGGCCAGGTGAGCGATGGCGTTTTGCGTATCCTCGAATGCCGCCCGGCCGCCATGCAACGCCCCGAGCACATCGACGAGAAGCACCTGGCGGTTGAAATTCTTGAAATGGCTGTCGAAGAACTGCTCTCGAACCTCGCGCTTGTAGGCCTCGAAGCGCTCGGCCAGCAGCACGCCGGCAGAGCCGGGCTTTGCTATGTCGCGCCCCGGTGGAACGGGAAAGAACCATAGAAATGGCGCATCCCCCTGTGGCCCCGGGCGAAGAAACCGGCCAGGTTGCAGATAGCGCAGCCCAAACTGCTCCTGGCAGGCATGAATAGCCTCGCGATACAGCAGGTGGCCCTTGTGCAACAGGCTATCCTCGGCCGGCCCATCCGTTCGCAGGGTCGCCACGAAATCCAGGAATTTCTTCGCGCAGGCGTCGCGTGGCGGGGTCGCCAAAGTTTCCATCACCTGCGCTGACCACTCGGCATAGGTCTGGGTCAGCATTGGCAGATCAAGCAGCCACTCCCCCGGATAATCCAGAATATCGAGGCGAATACGGCGCGAGCCAAGCGATCGGCTGATCCCCGCGTGCCGGTCAAGCTCCAGTTCCAACGAGATTTGCGCCAGCGCATCTGTACGCGGCGGCCATGACGGCGCGTCGGCGGCCAAACTTGCAAGTTTTGTCTCATAGTCGAACCGAGTCAGCCGTTCGGTTCGGGCAGGGATAACCCGCACACTGCGAAGGCGGGATTGCCCCCCTTCCGATAGCAGCGCAGCCAGCTTCGGCAGCGTGTTGGCGCCATGGCCGAGCGCGATCAGGTTATGGATGAGAGCTTAAGCCTCCCCTCATTTTCCACCTGATCCGTTGCAGAACAAAAGAAGCTCAAAGTTGGCGCTTAGTTTACGAATAGAATCAGAATCGGCGGCATCGGGTTCGCATTCTTCCTTTTGTCGTAAACCGTTTGCATC
>CAINEA010000538.1 GCA_903847525.1 uncultured Acetobacteraceae bacterium
AAAGCTCAAACGCTTCAAACGCGTGGCCCTCCGCTGCGAGAAAACCGACATCAGCTATTCAGCAATCATCAGTTTTGCGTGCGGGCTAATGCTGGTTAAATCCGTCCACACGGCCTAGTGGCGTTGGGTGCCGTTGCGGCTGACATCCGCTTCCGCATAAAATTATGAAATCCAAGAACTTTATGTGGCAATTATAAGCGAAACAGCAACCTACGCTTCCATTCTACTCGAAGAAGTCTTCGTCAACCTTCTTGATGTGCAGAACATCTTCAACCCGACACCCAACATTATGTCGGATCATGAGGCGTGCGAGTTGCTGGCCGTCGATTAGGACGATCCGCTTGCTCAGAAACTCTGCCGTTTCCTTCGCCGCAGGGGAGAAAGTCGAGGTTGTAACGAAAAGGCCTTTGGCCGCCTTATGGCGATCAAGGCTACCGAAGAAGTCACGGATTGCAGCCGATCCGATGTTATTTCCTTCCGCGTAGCGCTTGGCTTGGATGTAGACGCGGTCTAGGCCGAGCGCGTCCTGATCGATCACACCGTCAACCCCATCATCGCCGCTTCGGCCAAGCGCGCGGCCAGCATCCGCCGTCGAACCGCCATACCCCATGCTGAGCAGCAGGTTGACGATAAGGCGTTCAAAAAAAGCTGATGGTGCGGCACGAACACGGTCAAGGAGATCCGATGCGAGTGACCCTTCGATTTGTTTATGTGCGGCCCTCATCACCTCGTCAGGGGTTTCGGTTAGATTGACGAAAGCCGGCTCGGCCGTCGCTGCATCCGTCGCTGGGCTTTCTGCCGACCGCTCCTTGAACTGGCGGAACTCAGCAAACTGATTCAGAAACTGATTGTCGATGCGTGTAGGATTGGAAGCGATCACCTGCCGCCCGCGCTCTGTGATCCTGAAATATCCCCGTCTGGTGCTTTCCAGCAGCCCCGCTTTGCTTAGATAGGTTTTTGCCCAGTGGACGCGGTTGCCAAATAGGGTTTGCTTGCCAGATGGCAAGAGCTGCGAACGTTCATCAGGCGAAAGTTTCAGTTGGTCAGCGAGGCGATCCACAGCATCGCCGATGCGAACCTCACTGACGGCCGAGATGCCCAGAACGGGAAGCATTAGGGATTGGTAATCAGGAACGGCCATTCACCAAATCTACAAGGTGCGGTACCCAAGGCAAGGGGCAGCCCGCTCACCTCCCCATATGATAATATCCATGATCTTGTGCGAGACGCTCACAGAGGCATCACCAGCACCGCCCCTTCCGAACCCAAACCTAGCAAATGTCCGCCTTAGATCGAAATGCAATGTTCTTGTTAGAACGGCGCCAGTTCTTTCCCTAATTTAGCCAACGGATAGAAAGTCCTTCCCCCAGCATCGCCCGGGCTTGCTTTTTCGGGGGAAATTTCCTCTTTATCGCGGCCCTTTGCCTGCTCCGGCGATCCCGGGCCGCTTCTGAATGGAGAACCACGTGACCAACCGCATCCACCGCCGCGCCCTGCTGGCCACCGCCATCGCCCTGCCGGTCATCCTCCCCATGCACGCCGCAAAAGCCGCCGCACCGAAGGAAATCACCATTGACTGGGCCACCTACAACCCCGTCAGCCTGGTCCTGAAGCAGCAGGGCCTGCTGGAAGCCGAATTCGCCAAGGATGGCACCACCATCCGCTGGGTGCAGTCCGCCGGCTCCAACAAGGCGCTCGAATTCCTCAACGCCGGCTCGCTCGATTTCGGCTCCACCGCCGGCGCCGCCGCCCTGATCGGCAAGATCAACGGCAACCCGATCAAATCCATCTACGTCTTCTCTCGCCCCGAATGGACCGCCCTGGTCACCAAGGGCGACAGCCCGATCAAAACGGTGGCGGACCTGAAGGGCCAGCGCGTCGCCGTTACCCGCGGCACCGATCCGCATATCTTCCTCGTCCGCGCCCTGGCCGAAGCCGGCATGACCGAGAAGGACGTCAAGCTCGTCCTGCTGCAGCACGCCGACGGCCGCACCGCCCTCGAACGCGGCGACGTCGTCGCCTGGGCTGGCCTCGACCCGATCATGGCCTCGGCGGAAATCGAGGGCGGCGCCCGCCTGTTCTACCGCAAGCCGGAGGCCAACACCTGGGGCGTGCTGAACGTCCGCGAGGCCTTCGCCACCGAAAACCCGGAAACCGTCCTGCGCGTTCTCGCCACGTATGAGAAGGCCCGCATCTGGGCCGAA
>CAINEA010000539.1 GCA_903847525.1 uncultured Acetobacteraceae bacterium
ACCGCCGCGGCCGAGGCGATGGCGATGGCGCATGCGCTGAGTAAGTCCAAGTCCGACATCCTGGCGGTATCCGCCGATGTGCATCCGCAAACCCGCGCCGTTCTGGCGACGCGGGCCAGGCCGGTGGGGATTACCCTGCTGGATGTCGCGCCCGGAGATGCCGCGGCACTTGGTGCGGCGAAGGCCTTCGCGGTCGTGCTGCAATATCCCGGCAGTACCGGGGTGCTCCGGGATCTGTCGGGCGAGATTGCGGCGATCCACGCCGCCGGCGGCTTGGCGATCGTTGCGGCCGATCCCTTGTCGCTGGCGCTGCTGACGCCGCCGGGGGAGATGGGCGCGGATGTGGTGGTCGGTTCCGCCCAGCGCTTCGGCGTGCCGATGGGCTTCGGCGGGCCGCATGCCGGCTTCTTCGCCACCAAGGATGCGTTGAAGCGGCAAATGCCAGGGCGGCTCGTCGGGGTCAGCCTGGACGCCGCCGGGCAGCCGGCGATGCGCCTGGCGCTGCAGACGCGCGAGCAGCATATCCGTCGGGAAAAGGCGACCTCCAACATCTGCACCGCGCAGGTGCTGCTGGCGGTGATGGCCGGTTTCTTTGCCGTTTGGCACGGCCCGGAAGGCATCTCCCGAATTGCCCGGCGGGTGAATTTGCAGGCGCGGCTGCTGGCGGACGTGGCGCGGCGCAATGGCCTGAAGCTGCGCCACGATTCCTTCTTCGATACCATCGCGATCGAGACGCCGGACGCCGATGCGTTGATGGCCCGCGCCGTCGCGGCCGGCTTCAATTTCCGCCGCATCGATTCAACCGGGGTGGGCATCGCGCTGGACGAGACCGTGACGCGGGCCGATCTGGTTTCATTGGCGTCTATACTGGGCGGTGAACCGGGTACTGCGGCTGCGTCCATCCCGGCTGGCAGCCTGCGCCGTTCGGCATTCCTGACGCAGGCAGTGTTCAACCGCTATCGGGCCGAGCATGAGATGCTGCGCTATCTCAAGCGGCTGGAAGACAAGGACGTTGCGCTGAACCGCAGCATGATCCCGCTCGGTTCCTGCACGATGAAGCTGAATGCGACGGCGGAAATGATCCCGATCACGCTGCCGGGTTTTGCCGATATTCATCCGTTCGCGCCGGCCGATCAGACGCAGGGTTATGTGCAACTCATCGAGCGCTTGGCCGGATGGCTGACGGAAGCGACCGGCTTTGCCGCGGTTTCCTTGCAGCCGAATGCAGGCTCGCAGGGCGAATATGCCGGGCTGCTGGCGATCCGCGCCTACCAGGAGGCACAAGGGCAGGCGCATCGCGATATCTGTCTGATCCCGTCCAGCGCGCACGGCACCAACCCTGCCAGTGCGGCGATGGCCGGGCTGAAGGTGGTGGTGGTCGGCTGCGACAAGGACGGCAATGTCGATCTTGCCGACCTTGCGGCCAAGGCGGAGACCCATAGCGCCAATCTCGCGGCGCTGATGATCACCTATCCCAGCACGCACGGCGTGTTCGAGATCGAGATCCGGAAAATCTGCGAGATCGTCCATGTCCAGGGCGGGCAGGTCTACATGGATGGGGCGAACATGAACGCGCAGGTGGGGCTGACCAGCCCCGGCCTGATCGGCGCCGATGTCTGCCATCTGAACCTGCACAAGACATTCTGTATCCCGCATGGCGGCGGCGGACCGGGCGTGGGTCCGATCGGTGTCGCCGCGCACCTCGTGCCGCATCTGCCCAACCATCCGCTGCGTGCCGACGCAGGCCCGGCCACTGGTTTCGGCCCGGTTTCTGCCGCCCCGTTCGGCAGCGCGCTGATCCTGCCGATCAGTTACGCCTATATTCGGATGATGGGCGCGGATGGCCTGAAGCGCGCGACCGAAGTGGCGATCCTGTCGGCCAACTACATCGCCGCCCGGCTGCGGGCGCACTACCCGATCCTGTACGCGGGCGCGAACGGGATGGTGGCGCATGAATGCATCATCGATTGCCGCGGCTTCCAGGCCGAGGCCGGTGTGATGGTGGAGGATATCGCCAAGCGGCTGCAGGACTATGGATTTCACGCACCTACCATGTCGTGGCCGGTGGCAGGCACGCTGATGATCGAGCCGACCGAAAGCGAAAGCCAGGCGGAACTCGACCGCTTCTGCGATGCGATGATCGCGATCCGCGCGGAGATTTCGGCCATCGTGGCCGGTAGCCTGGACCGGGTGGATAATCCGCTGAAGCACGCCCCGCATACCGCACGGGAAGTGATGGCGGAGGCCTGGACGCATGGCTATAGCCGCGAGCTGGCGGCTTTTCCGCTGCCCTTCGTCGCCGCACATAAATACTGGCCGCCGGTCAAGCGGGTGGACAATGTCTATGGCGACCGGAACCTGGTCTGCACCTGCGCCCCGTTGGAGGCCTACGCCGAGGCCGCGGAATAAGGCCCGAGCGAAGCGTGAAATAAGGCTGTTGCGCCGGTCCTGCCTTATTCTGTGGCGCTGAAAAATGCCCGCAGGTGCAGCAGCAGTTCTTGGGGCTGTTCCTCCGGCATCCAATGGCCGCATTTCTCGATCACGCCGCCGCGGACATTGGTTGCCATACGCTGCAGCGACTCCAGCACCTCCATTCGCCGGCCCCAGGAATCGTTGCCGCCCAGCGCCAGCACGGGCATCGGCAGCTTGAAGTTCTGGTTGATCGCCATGTTGTCGGCGATGTCGCGCGGGATGTTGCGGTAATAGGCCAACCCCGCCCGGAGCGCTCCGGGTTGGCTGTAGGTCCGCAAATATTCGGCGATGTCTTCGTCCGCCATGACGTTCGAGTGATGGCCGTAATTGCGGTAGAACCAGCCGAAATAGATATTTTCCCGTCCCGCTATTAGTGCTTCCGGCAGATCCATGGTCTGATGGAAGGCGTGGTGCCAGCGCTTTCCGCCCTGGCTGATATTGGCGCTGCCGTCGCCGGGGATCGCTACGTCCAGGATCACCAGTTTGCGAACGGCATCGGGGTGCGCGGCGGCGATGGCGTAGGCGGTGGGGCCGCCCCAGTCATGCCCAACCAGGTGGAAGGCATCGATGCCGAGGCTGTCATGCACCAGGCGCCAGATGTCGTTGCCGACGGTCTTCTTGTCATAGCCGTCGGCGGGGCGGGAACTGTCGCCGAGGCCGCGCAGATCCGGCGCGATCACCCGGTAGTGCTGGGCCAGTTCCGGGATGATGTGGCGCCATTCGTACCAGGTCTGCGGCCAGCCATGCAGCAGCACGACGGGAAAGCCCTGGCCGGCGGTGACGTAATGAATGCGGACATCGCCGAGATCGGCGTAGTGGTGGTGCATCATGGGGCTAGCTCCAAGGGGCGGACGAAGTATCGGGCATCAGCGCGCCGAACCCAAATAGGTTTCGATCACCCTTGGATCGCCGGCCAGGGTGGCGCTGGGGCCGTGCAGGCTGATGCGGCCGTTTTCCAGAACGTAGCCGTAATCGGCGACCTGCAAGGCGGCGCGGGCGTTCTGTTCCACCAGCAGGATCGACGTACCGGCGGCGCGCAGGGCGGCGATGGCGTGGAAGATGTCGCGCACGATCAGGGGGGCGAGGCCGAGGCTGGGTTCGTCCAACATCAGCAAAGACGGCTTCGCCATCAGCGCGCGTCCCATCGCCAGCATCTGCCGCTCACCGCCCGACAGGGTTCCGGCCTGCTGGCGGCTTCGTTCCTTCAGGCGGGGGAACAGGGCGAAGATTTCGTCCAGCGCCGCGCTGGCGGCCGGTTTGCCTTCACGGCGCAGGCGGAAGCCGCCGAGGCGAAGATTGTCCTCCACGCTCATGGTGGCGAACAATTCCCGCTTTTCCGGCACCAGGCTCATGCCGGCGCCGACGCGGGCCTCGATGGTCAGGGCGTCTATGAAATGGCCGGCGAAGGCGATCTTGCCGTGCGATGCCAGCACACCCATCACCGCGTTGAGCAAAGTGGTCTTGCCGGCGCCGTTGGGGCCGATGACGGTGACGATGCTGCCTGGTTCCACGCGCAACGATATGTCGTGCACCGCCTGGATGCCGCCATAGGCGACCGACAGGTCGATGAGTTCGAGCAGGAGATGCTGGGTCATGCGACG
This sequence comes from uncultured Acetobacteraceae bacterium, assembly GCA_903847525.1. Lineage (GTDB taxonomy): Bacteria > Pseudomonadota > Alphaproteobacteria > Acetobacterales > Acetobacteraceae > PALSA-911. The sequence continues at coordinate 4,074 of CAINEA010000539.1, forward strand.
CTGCCGAGATAGGCTTCGATGACCTTCGGGTTGGCGCGCACGTCGCCAGGCGTGCCCTCGTCCAGTTTCTCGCCGAAATCCATCACCACCAGCCGATCGGTGAGCCCCATGACGAAATCCATGTCGTGCTCGACCAGCAGGATGCTGATGCCGGCTTGATCCGTACCGGGGTCACGGAGCCGGCGCAGCAGGGTCGCGAGTTGTTTCTTCTCGGCGTGGCGCAGCCCGGCGGCGGGCTCGTCGAGCAGCAGAAGCACCGGGTCGAGGCAGAGGGCGCGGGCGATTTCCACGATGCGCTGACGGCCGAGGGCCAGGCTGCCGGCCGGGCGGTGGGCGTCTTCCAGCAGCCCGACGCGGTCCAGTTGCCGCGCGGCCTCGGCGAGCAGGCGGGCTTCTTCCGCGCGGTCCAGCCGGAGCAGCGCGCCGATCGCAC
>CAINEA010000540.1 GCA_903847525.1 uncultured Acetobacteraceae bacterium
CGGCGGGGGTCTGTATCCCGTTGCTTTGGGGGCAAAACAAGGTCGGAACCAACATCATCTACACCGATGATTTCCAGACGCATGCCGGTGGCGGCGGCGGCAAGGGCGGCAAGGGTGGTGGCGGCGGGAAGGGCGGCGGCAGTCAGAAAAGCTACTCGACTGCGTGCGAGTTGGCGATTTGTGAGGGGCCGATCCAGAGCGTGGATAAGGTCTGGCAGAACACCAGCACCCTGACATCGCTGGGAGCGCTGAACCTGACGTTGTTCGATGGCGCGGCCGGGCAGTCGGCGCCGGCATGGGTAACGGCGCATGATTCGGCGCGGGCGCTTGGCTATTCCAGCACGGCTTTCCTGTTCAGCAGTCATTATGACCTTGGGTCATCCGCGACGCTGCCGAACCACAATTTTGAGGTGACTGGCGCGTTGTCGGGCACGATGCCGGGCACGCCTGATGTCAATCTCGGCGATGTGGTGCCGGATTTCATCACGTCCACTCAATACGGCTGCGATCCCGGCGCAACATATATCGATACCGATGGCCTGGCCGCGTTCAAACTGTATCAGCGGGCGCAGGGCCTGTTCTTCTCCCCCTACGTTCACACCCAAGAGCAGGCCACCACAATCCTGCAGCGGTGGTCGCTCCTGTCCAATACCTGGATGTTCTGGTCGGGTGATCAGTTGAAATTCGTCCCGCTCGGGACTGAAGCCATCACGGCGAATGGGGTGACCTACACCCCGAACCTGACCCCGCTCTACGACCTCGGCTATGATGATTTCGTCTTTGACCCGACCTCTGAGGACGCGATCCAGGTCGATCGCGTGGACCCGGCGGACGGATACAACAACGTCGAAATCGACATTCGGGACCGGGACATCGGCTACGACACAAACGCGCTGCGCTGGCAGGATCAGGCCTCAGTGGATCGGTACGGTCAGCTGCAAGCCCAGATCGTCAATGCCGAGGAAATCACGACCGCCACTGTCGGCGCCACCGTCGCCGCGCTGATCGGGCGCCGAACGGTTTACATCCTCAATACCTACAGCTTCCGGCTGCTGCCGAATTTCATCCTGCTGGAGCCCGGTGATATCGTCACCTTGACTGATCTCAATGTCGGGATTGACCGGCTGCCGGTGCGCATCACGGATATCGAGGAAGACGACAAGGGCATTCTGGCCGTCAAAGCGGAGGAGCAACCGGCATCCGTCGGCGCCATGACGCTGTATCCGCCGCAGGCCGGGCTGCAGTCGGCGCAGCCGGACTTCGATGCGGCGCCAGGCGACGTGAACCCGCCGATGAGCTTTGAGCCATCGCCGATCTGGACCAATGGTCAGGCGCTGGTATGGCTCGGCGCCTCCGGTGGCGCCGAATGGGGCGGCTGCGACGTTTACCTCAGTGCCGATGACCTACGGTATGCCTGGATCGGTCAAATCACCGCGCCGTCACAGCAGGGCGTGCTGACGGCCGCGCTGGCCTCCGCGACCAGCTTGGATACCACTCATACCCTGGCGGTCGATCTGACGGAAAGCCGGTCGGCGCTGTCGTTGGACGTGACCACCGCCGATGCTGACGCCGGCCGGTCGGCTTCGATGGTTGGCGGGGAGATTATCTCCTACGGCAGCGCGGCCGCCACCAGCACCTTCGGCGCCAA
>CAINEA010000541.1 GCA_903847525.1 uncultured Acetobacteraceae bacterium
CCTGCGCCCAGGTCTGGCCCGGAACGCCGGGGGATACTAGGCTTTCCGAAACGTGCCGCGAGACGGCCGCAAAAGGGGAGTAGCGACCATGGCCAGCAGCGAAATCGGGTCTCATTCGAACCCTGTCGCCCGGTGGGAAACGCCTTCGCCGATCCGCTACCCCGATCCCGACATCCTCGTGCTCGACCCACGTTTCCAGCCGCTCGTGCTCGGCCACGCCGCCATCGAACGCATCGCCTCCGGCTGCCGTTTCACCGAAGGTCCGGTCTGGTTCGGCGGTCTGCGCCAGCTCGTGTTCAGCGACCTCCCCAATGACCGGCTGATGCGCTGGGACGAGGAAACCGGCGCCGTCGGCCTTTTCCGCAGGCCCGCCGGATATCCGGACGGCAACACGCGCGACCGCCAGGGCCGGCTGATCACCGCCGAGCTCGGCACGCGCCGGCTGACCCGCACGGAGCATGACGGCCAGATCACGGTGCTCGCCGATCATTTCGAGGGCACACGGCTGACCGGGGCCAACGATGTGATCGTGAAATCCGATGGCTCGATCTGGTTCAGCGACAATGGCGCCGGCATTCGCGGCAATTATCTCGGCGACAAGGCGCCGCAGGAACTTCCGTTCCGGGTCTACCGCATCGACGGCGAAACCGGCGAGATGACCATCGCGGTCGGCGACATGGAACGCCCGAATGGGCTATGCTTCTCGCCCGACGAACGAGTTCTATATGTCGTGGACACCCCCTCGGGCCGCAAGACCACGCATGTGTACGACGTGGCCGAGGATGGCCGCACGGTGCGCAACGGACGCGTGTTCTTCGACGGTACTCCAGGCTACGCCGATGGCATCCGCTGCGACACCGAGGGCAATGTCTGGTGCGGCTTCTCCGGCGGACCCGGCGAGGACGGCGTGGCGGTGTTCGCGCCGGACGCCACGCTGATCGGGCGCATCCTGCTGCCCGAGCGCTGCGCCAATCTGTGCTTCGGCGGCCTGAAGCGGAACCGGCTGTTCATGACTGCGAGTCAGTCGGTCTATGCGCTGTATGTCGAGGCCCAGGGAGTGGCCGGCGGGTAGGACAACATCCGTGGGATTCAGCAACGGCCTCTCCGCCGTCGCCAAAATTATGCGTTCTGGACGTGGCTGGATGGAACAACTCAGGCGGCCCTGAGCGCATGCGTTCGCTTGTTGGACAGCGCGTACAAAGAACGGAATAGCCGGACGGCAGGTCCGTCCGGAGCGTTTGTCCACATGCTTGGCTTCGTGGCGATCATGATGATTTCAATGGGTTTTGTTCTCTTTCCACGGCGCGCCGGCGTGGTGCAATGCCAAGTGGCATTGGCACCCTACCGGGTTTGCGATGGGGGTGACGGTTTTGGTCTTTCATATTAACGTTGAAAGTCATATAAGATAACTGTATGTTAGCGGGCATGGACATATGCCCCGATCCCCTGCCCGACCTCGCGCAGCTGCTGCCGCGGGAGGCGTTCTTTGAAATTCTCTGGATGCTGCGCCGGACGTTGCCGCCGCCGTTGACCGACGATCCGGTGGAGCTGGAGCGGCGGGACCGGGCGGCGATGGCGGCGGTGGCCGCGCTGTTGCCGGTGACGGTGGCGGAGGGGCGGCTGGCGGCGCAGTTCGCCTCCGCCGATGCCTGGGCGCGGGATTGCCAGGCTCTGGCGGCGGAGCGGCGGGCGGATACGGGGCTGGTGCGCAAGTGCCTGGCGCAGTCGGTGAGCCTGATGCGGGAGTCGCGGGCGGCGCTGCGCGAGTTGCGGCAGTTGCAGAAGGAGCGGCGCGGGCGGGACGCGGACGGAGCGGCGGGCCGGGCGGAGTGGGAGGAGCATGGCGCGGTGGGGATGATGCGCGGGGCACTTGAGGAGGCGGCGGGATCGGAAGCGGTGGCGTGTGTTTCCGGTTGTGAGACGGAATCCCATGTTGAGATTTCTGAGACCGTGGAGAGACGCCGGGGTGCGGATGGGCTGGGCATTGGCGGTGGCGTCGGAGGCGTGGATGGCCGGCACAAGGCCGGCCATGACGGGAAGGCGGGTGGTGCCCGCGGTCCGGAAGCGATTGCCGATTTGGTGGATCGGTCCCTTAGGTCTCCGTCATCGGATCATGTGAAGCACTTGATCCGATGATGCCTTAGGCGGCCCGGGCGTCCTCACGGATCATGCTCGCGCCCTTCTCGGCGATCATGATCGTCGGTGCGTTGGTGTTGGTGGAGGTCACCGCCGGCATGACGGACGCATCGATCACGCGCAGCCCTTGCAGCCCATGCACGCGCAACCGGTCATCGACCACCGCCATCGTGTCCGGCCCCATCTTGCAGGTGCAGGTGGCGTGAAACACGGTGCCGCCGGTCTGGCGGGCATAGTCGAGCAATTCGTCGTCGCTGGCCGTGCGGCTGCCGGGCACGGTTTCCGCTACCACGTACTGCGCCAGGGCGGGGGCGGCGAACAGCCGGCGGATGAATTTCAGCCCGCCGATCACGGCACGCCGGTCGGTCTCCGCGCTGAGATAGCGGGGGTTGATCGCCGGGGCGTCTTCCGGCCGGTTGGATTTCGCTTCGACATAGCCGCGGCTCTGCGGGCGCATCTGCCACATGCCCGCGGTCATGCCGGGTTTCTGGTCCAGCGTGCGCGACACGCCCGCGGCATAGCTGGCATTGGCGAACAGGCACTGCACGTCGGGGGTGGCCGACTCCTCCAGCACCTTCACCGACGCGGCGACCAGGGAGGCGGCATAGGTCAGGATGCCCTTGCCGGCGAACACGTAGCGCATCATCTCGCCCAGCAGCGGCAGGCCGCGCGACTTCTGGTTCAGCGACGACGCGCCCTCGATCTCGCAGGAGATGCGGGCCAGGAAATGGTCCTGCAGATTCTTGCCCACGCCCGGCAGGGCGTGATGCACGGGAATGCCGACGCGGCCGAGATGCTCGGGATCGCCGACGCCGGAAAGTTGCAGGATATGCGGGGACCCGATCGCCCCGGCGGACAGGACGACCTCCCTGGCGGCGCTCGCGCGTTCGATCTTGCCGCCGCGCGAGAACTCCACGCCGACGGCGCGGGTGCCGTCGAACAGGATGCGCCGCACGAGCGCGCCGGTAACCACTTCCAGGTTCTGCCGTTTCATGGCCGGCCGCAAATAGCTGCGCGCCGCACTGGCGCGGCGGCGGCCGCCGCGGGTCTGCTGCACCCAGCCGATGCCGTCGCCGGCACCGGGCGGCAGATCGTTGACATCCTCCCGGTACTCCAGGCCGATCTCCTGCCCGGCCTCGATCGCGGCCTGGCAGAGGGCCGGCTGATCCGCGGTGCGCGAGGTGAACAGCGGCCCGCCCTTGCCGTGCACGGCGTCGGCCTTGCCTTCCCAGTTCTCGGCCTTCCTGAAGATCGGCTCCACATCGTCCCACGACCAACCGCGATTGCCGAGCTGGCCCCAATGATCGAAATCCTCGGGCTGGCCGCGGACATAGATCAGGCCATTGATGGAGCTGGAACCGCCCAGCACCCGCCCGCGTGGGAAGTTTATGGCGCGGCCGGCCGTGCCGGGATCGGGCTCGGCCTTGTAGCCCCAGGTCAGGGTCGGATGTTCCAGCAGCTTCATGTAGCCGGCAGGGATATGGATCAGCGGATTCCAGTCCCGCCCGCCGGCCTCGATCAGCAGCACGCGATTGCCGGGATCCTCGGTCAGCCGGTTGGCCAGCACGCAACCGGCCGAGCCCGCGCCGATGATGACGTAATCCGCGTTCATGTCTTTCCCTTCCCGAACACAGCTGGCCTAGTCAGGGATGATACCGCCGTCAACGTTGTAGCATTGGCCAGTGATGTTTCGCGCGCCCGGGGATGCCAGGAACACCGCCATCGCGGCGATGTCCTCGGGGTCGTTGGCCCGGCGGATGGGGATCGCCTCCTCCTGCCGGCGGGACAGCTCTGCCTCGCTGATGCCTTCCTGCCTGGCGCGCACCGCCAGATTGGCCATGCCGAGCGCGGTGCGGGTGACCCCGGGACAGATCGAATTGACGTTGATGTTGAAGCCGCCGAGTTGCTGGGAGGCGGTCTTGGTCAGGCTGATCACCGCGCCCTTGCTGGCGGCGTAGGCGGCGTTGGAGGTGTGGAGATACCCCTTGCCGGCGATCGAGGCGATGTTGATGATCCGCCCGGCGCGCTGGGGGATCATTTCACGCGCCACCCGCTGCAGGCAGAAGAAGACACCCTTGGCGTTAACCCGGTGGATGCGGTCCCAGTCGGCCTCAGTGATGTCCATGATGTCGGCGCGGCGGGTGACGCCGGCATTGTTCACCAGGATGTCGATGCGGCCGAACTCCTCCAGGGCCCGCTTCACCATCCGGTCTATGTCTTCCAGGGCACCCATATCGGCCTGCACGGAGATCGCCCGGCGCTGGAACAACGAGACGGAATGGGCCGTGGTCTCGGCGGTTTCGGGGTTGATATCCACCGAAACCACATTGGCACCGGCCTCGGCCAGCGCCAGGGCGGTGGCATGGCCGATGCCGACCCCGGCCCCGGTAACGATGGCAGTCTGTCCTGCGAGAATCATGCTGTGTTTTCCTTGTTCTTGTTATTGAGCGCCGGCCTGGCGGCCCTTCGGCGGATGGGCGCGCAGCACTTCCTCGTTCACATCCGCCCCCCAGCCGATCCCGGTCGGCAGCAGCAGGTCGCCGGCCTCGATCTTCGGGGCATAGCTCACCACATCGTCCTTCCAGGGCACGTCCTCGATGTCGATCTCCATCACCCGGACATTCGGCACCGCGGCGCACAGATGCGCGCTCATCAGCGTGCCGAGATGGCCGTTGAAGTTGTGCGGGGCGATGTTGACCTCATAGGTATCCGCCAGCGAGGCGATCTTCACCGCCTCGAGTATGCCGTTCCAGGGTACGTCGATGATCGCCACGTCGACCGCCTGCTGCTCGAAGAACGGGCGATACTGGCGGCGATGGAACAGCGACTCGCAGGACGCGATGCGGGTACGCGACGAACGCCGGATGGTCGCGAGTGCGGCGGCATCGTAGGTGTCCATCTCCAGCCAGAAGAGGTCGAACTGCTCCATCGCCTGCGCCAGGCGGATATAGCCCTCGGTCTTGTAGTTGAAGTTCAGGTCCAGATGCAGGTTCATCTTCGGACCGGCCCCTTCCTGGAACGCCGCCATCTGGTCGACAACGGCGTCCACGATGTCCTTGCTGATGTTCAGTTCCGGATGGCCGGGCGAGCCGTTGAAGCCGGGCATGTGGACATAGGGCTTCGGTCCGTCGAAGCGCATCGGATTGGTCTTCAGCCCCTTGAACCCCGCCTTCGCCACCTCGCGCGCATGGCGCACGATGTCGTCGCGGTTACGGATCGGATCCTTGCCGGTCCAGCCCTTCACCTGGTCGGGCCAGCGGGTGCGGACATAGCCGCAATGGGACCAGTACAGCGGGATCCGGTCGCGCACCGGGCCGCCGAGCAGTTCATAGACAGGGATGCCCAATGCCTTCGCCTTGATGTCCACCAAGGCGTTCTCGATCGCTGCGATCGCCTGCTGGGCGATGCCGCCCTGCACCTGGCGGATCAGGCCGTGCAGGAAGGCGGTGATCGCCTCCACCGGCCTCGGATCGCGGCCGACGATCAGGTCCCCGAGCCCATGGATCGTACCGGTCAGGCCGTGCGTGCCGAAACGCTCCTGATATTCCGACCAGCCGACCAGGCCGGTATCGGTGGTGATCTTCAGGAACGAGAAATAGCGCCAGCCCGCATCGCAGTGCAGGTCTTCGATCTTGGCGATTTTCATTGGTTGCCTCCCCCGTTCGAAAGACCTTCAGCGACCCTGAAATACCGGCTTGCGCTTCTCGATGAAGGACCGCGTGGCTTCCTGGAAATCCTCGCTGTTCTCCGCCTCGCGCTGCATCGCATCCATCCGGGGCTCGTCGCGTTGCGCGCGCTCCAGGCCGAGTTGGTTGATGAAGAATTTCGATGCGCGAATGGACAGCGGCGCGTTCGCGGCCAGCCGTTCGGCATATTCCACCGTAACGGCTTCCAGTTCGTCCGCCTCCACCACGCGGTTGATCAGGCCGATGCGCAGCGCCTCATCCGCCTTCAGGCGTCGGGCAGAGAACATGATGTCCTTGGCGACGCTGGGCCCAACCAGATCGACCAGGCTCTTCAGGCCCTCCGGTGCATAGGCGATCCCGCGCAGCGCGGCCGGCACGCTGAATTGCGCGTCCGAGGAGGCAAAGCGCAGGTCGGCATTCAACGCCATGCCCAGCCCGCCGCCGAGGCAATAGCCGTGGATCATGGCAATGAGCGGCTTTTCCAGATTCAGCAGCTTCAGGCGCAGCTTGGTCGGAGCCTCCCGCGCCAGCCTGGCCACCTCGGCATTGGCGCGCGTCTTGTCGAAGCTGGAGATGTCGCCGCCGGAGATGAACGCCTTGGCGCCCGCACCGCGCATGACCACGACCTTGATCGCGGGATCGGCCTCGTAGGCCTCAACGACCGTCAGCGCGTCCTCGGACATGCCGGGCGACAGAGCGTTCAACTTGGTGGGGTTATCCCAGATCAGCCAGCCGATCGGGCCCTGCGTGCGTGCGCCGACCAATCCCGATGTCAGGTTCATGTTCATTATGTCTCCGTCTTGGCTGCGACCGCATGCGGGTCGTTTTCTGGCAGGATGCCACGAATATAGTCTCGGCTTTTCCATTCCGGCGCCGGCGGTTCATGGCCGGGGCGCGGCAGATAGTCAGACAGCGTGCCGGTGGCGAGGTCGTGTACCGAGCGGGGGCAGTTCGAGTACATCTCGCAGACCACGCGCACCACCATCTTCGCCCCATGGTGGCGGGCGAGGTCGGCGGGGCTGTCCAGCAACTCCGCGCGCCCGTTCATGCGGATGCGTGGGGTCGCACCGTCGAACTTGACGAACAGCAAGCCGACATTCGGGTTGCGGCTGATATTGCCGAGCGTGCGGTACATCGAGTTGCCGTCATACTCCGGGAATTCGATCGTGCCGGGACCAACGATCTTGACGAAGCCGGGCATGCCCGAACGCAGGCTGCAATCGGTGAAATCGCCGTACGATGTGGCGATGAAGAAGAACGGTGTGGTTTCGATCAGGTCGCGGTCGGCGTCCCAGAAATCGTAACGGCGGCGATGCTCCGCCAGGCGATCGGCCACGCGGCGTCCGTCGAAGCGATCCTGCAGTTCGCGCATTCCGTCGTGGTAGAAGGCCCGTTGATTGTCCATGGCGTCGCTCCCGATCGTGAGTGTCAGGCTAACCCTCGGGCAGCGCTTGCAGCAACAGCAGGCCGAACATCGTCATTTCCGGACTGGTTTCGGCATAGCGATCGATGGTGACGAGCACACGCCTAGTGGTTTCCGCATCCGGCGCCGGGCCCGGCGGCAGACCGGGCAGTTGCGCGACGATGGCGGGCGCCGCGTGGTGAGCTGCCTCGCGGAAGGTCGCACGGGCGGCATTGGTTTCTGGCGCATCGAAACGTGGCCCAAGTTGATCGGCCAGCCAGCTCAGGAACTTCGGCCAATGCGCAAGCTGGCGGTAGAGCGCCGGGATGAACGGCTTGCCGTCCACCTCGGTGGCGAACCGCAAAAGAACCTGCAACCGCTCCGGCGGTAGCTCCGCGGGATCGACGTTGCCCGGCATCGGCGCGAGCATCGCCGGCGGCGTCCATGTCTGCGAAAACCCGGGGCCGGCGGGCTTGGCACCAGTCAGGATCAACCGCAGGCAGCTGCCCGTCATCAGGTTCACCGGCGCCACGCGCAGGAAATTCGCCCCCACGTTGCGGATCGCTGCCAGCCCGGCCGCATCGACCCCGAGACCCGCGAGCGACGACGGCGAGACGGGCGACAATGGCGGGACCCGCACGGCGCCCGCCAGTCGCCAGCCGGTTTCTGGAATAACGCCGGATGCCATGGCCGGACGGAGGGCATGCCAGGCCCATTCGAGCACGCCGGGAAGCGTGGCCACATAGCGCTGCAGGGACGATACATAGGGCACGCCGGAGAAGCGACGGATCTCGTCATAGATGACCGCGATCTCACCGGTGGCGCGATCTTCCGCCAGTTCGGTCAGCAACTCCGGGGTTTCGTCGGTGGACACGCCGACCGGCCTAATGCTCGACCGTGCGACGTTCGATCTCCAGCATCGCTTCCAGGCCGATCGTGTCGTGCACCCGGTTCTGCTCGGCATGGGCGTCGGCGCCGATCAGCGGATCGGGCTGGCCGGCCTTGATGGCGGCGTAGCATTGCTCCAGCGCGTGATGCATCGCCATCAGCGGGGTCTGCGCATCCACGAACAGGCGATAGCCGAGGGCGGATAGCTCTGGCACCGTCAGGCCGCTATCGGCGATGCGACTGGCGCTGGACATCAGCATCAGCGGTCCTTCCATCCGTTCGCCGATGATGCGCGCCTGCTCGGGCTTGCCGGGCAGGACCAGCAGCAGGTCGGCACCGGCCTTCTTGAAGGCCTCGCCGCGCCGCAGCGCCTCTTCCAGGCCGTTCGGCTGGCGGGCGGCGTTGGTGCGGGCGATGATCAGGAAATCCGACGAGCGGCGGGCCCGCACGCATTCCTCGATCTTCGCTACCATCAACTCGGCCGGGATGATGTGCTCGATGCCAATATGGTGGTGCGCCCGCTTGGGCAGCATCTGGTCCTCCACCTCGATGGCAGAGAACCCGGCGGCCTCGGCCAGGCGGATCGTACGGTGCATGTGCATCGGGTCGCCCCAGCCGCAGGCGCCATCCAGGATCAGCGGCAAGGACGAGACCGCGCGGATATCGAGCGCGGCCCGGGCCATTTCAGTAACTGTCAGGTTGGCCTCGGTGAAGCAGGTCAGATAACCCATCGAGCCGCCGCCAAGATACAGCGCGGGAAATCCCGCCCGCTCCGCCAGCCTGGCCATCATCGGGTTGAGCACCAGCGGCGCCCAGACAGCTGCGCCTTCCGCAGCAATCAGGCTACGCAGGCTGGGGCCGGCGAAAGTGGGACCGTTGTCCATTGGCAGTTTCCTTCCCGAAGGCGATCGGCACGTGCTGGGGCCAGCTTTCCCGGCCTGCCGCATCCTGGCATCGTTTCCTGGGCCCGCCCAGCCGTCCCGCCCGCGACACCCGACCTGTCGCCGTCTCGCGGGGCTTAACGCAGGTTATCGAACCGGATCCCTATCATTCTATACACTCACGCTGGCTATACACTCACGCTGGGCAATGGTCGCCGCCCTTCAACTTCATCCCTTTACGCCGTCTTTATGCATAGAGGTTCGGCTTCACATCGCACCCTTACGCCGCCTGGACGTACATCGTTCACTCCACGATCGGAAAGGTAAGGCTATGCTTGACATTGCAATGATTGTTCTCGGCTCGGGCGGGATCCTGCTCATGGCCGCCTACGCGGCTTTATGTGGGCGGATCTGACCGCCATGTTCGAACTCGTTCTAGGCGGCGCTGTCTCGCTGCTGCTGCTGATTTATCTGGTCTGGGCACTGGTTCGGCCCGAAGACCTCTAAGGACACCGTAAATGACATTGATCGGATGGGCGCAAATAGCGCTCGTATTCGCGCTGATCGTGATCTGCGCGTATCCACTCGGCTTGTACATCGCGCGCGTGCTGGCCGGGGACAAGGTGTTGCTCTCCCCGGTTTTGGCACCCGTCGAACGTGGCCTCTATTCCCTCGCCGGCATCGATCCGCGCCAGGGCATGGGTTGGATGGGGTATGCCGTCGCGCTGCTGCTGCTGAACGCCCTGCATTTCCTGCTGCTTTACGCCATGCTGCGGTTGCAATTCTATCTGCCGTTCAATCCGCAGGGCATGGTCGGCATGTCGCCGACCCTGGCGTTCAACACGGCGATGAGCTTTGTCACCAACACCAACTGGCAGGCCTATGCCGGTGAAGGCGCGCTGTCATATGGCTCGCAGATGTTCGGCCTCACGGTGCACAACTTCCTCTCCGCCGCCACCGGCATCGCCGCGGCGGCCGCGGTCGCGCGCGCCTTCGCGGCCGGCGGCGTGAAGGAACTGGGCAATTTCTGGGCCGACCTCACCCGCATCACGCTGTATCTGCTGCTGCCGCTGGCGATCGTCGTCGGCGCCGCATTGCTGCTGATGGGCGTGCCGATGACCCTGTCCGCCTATGTGGACGCAACCACGCTGGAAGGGGCTAAGCAGACCATCGCGTTAGGGCCGGTGGCGTTCCAGGAGGCGATCAAGCTGCTCGGCACCAACGGCGGCGGCTTCTTCAATGCCAACTCCGCCCATCCTTTTGAGAATCCCAACGCAATCTCGAATGTGCTGGAAATCTTTTCGCTGGTGGTCATCCCGTTCTCGCTGCCGTTCTTCTTCGGCAAGATCGTCGGCGACTTGCGACAGGGAGTGGCGCTGTTCGCGGTGATGGCGATCTTCGCCGTCGGCTTCGTCGCCTTCGCCTATGCGGCGGAAGCCGCCAACCCGCTGCTGACCGCGCTCGGTGTCGATCCGTCGATGGGCAACATGGAGGGCAAGGAGGTGCGCTTCGGCACGGCCATGTCGATCCTGTTCGCGGTGATGACCACCGGGACATCCTGTGGCGCTGTCAACATGATGCATGACAGCATGATGCCGCTGGCTGGCCTGGTGCCGCTGTTCCAGATGCAACTGGGCGAGGTCACGCCCGGCGGCGTCGGCTCCGGCCTCTATGCCATGCTCGTGTTCGCGCTGATCTCGGTGTTCGTCGCCGGGCTAATGGTTGGGCGGACCCCGGAATACCTCGGCAAGAAGATCCAGGCGAAGGAAGTCAAGCTGGCGATGCTGTCGGTGCTGATCCTGTGTCTGTCCATCCTCGGCGGCACCGCGGTGTCGATCGTGCTGCCGGTGGCGACAGCGTCGCTCGCTAATGCCGGACCGCATGGGCTATCGGAGATGCTGTATGCCTACACCTCCGCCACCGCCAACAATGGCAGTGCCTTCGCCGGACTGTCGGCGGATACGCCCTGGCTCGACATCACGCTGGCCCTGGCGATGCTGTTCGGGCGCTTCGCCTATCTGGTGCCCGTGCTGGCAATCGCCGGCTCGCTCGCGGCCAAGCCGAAACTGCCGCCATCCGCCGGCAGTTTCCCGACCCATGGGCCCCTGTTCGTCGGCCTGATGGTCGGTGTGATCGTCATCATCGGCGGGCTGCAGTTCATGCCCGCTCTCTCCCTGGGTCCACTGGCTGAGCATGTCTCCATGCTCGCGAATACCACCTTCTAAGGACGCCAATCCATGAACGCTGCAACTTCCCGGGTGGACGCGATTTCGCTGTTCGAACCCAACATCCTCGTCCGCGCCCTAGGCGACGCGGCGAAGAAGCTCAATCCGCTGCAACTGATCCGCAACCCCGTGATCTTCACCACGGAAATCGTGGCCGCGCTCACGACGTTCTTGGGCGTGCGCAACCTCGTCATCGGCGAACCCGCCGGTTTTGCGATCGCTATCGCGATCTGGCTGTGGCTGACGGTATTGTTCGCAACCTTCGCAGAGGCGGTGGCGGAGGGACGCGGACGCGCCCGAGCGGAATCGCTGCGCCGGGCCCGCACCGACACGATGGCCAAGCTGTTGCTCCGGCCGGATGATCGTGCACTGTTCAAGCCGACACCCGCGACCCAACTGCAGGTCGATGATCTGGTCCTGGTCGAGGCGGGCGACCTGATCCCGTCCGACGGCGACGTGACCGAGGGCGTCGCCAGCGTCAACGAAAGTGCGATCACCGGCGAATCCGCTCCGGTCATCCGCGAGTCCGGCGGCGACCGCAGTGCGGTCACCGGCGGCACCACGGTGGTGTCGGACTGGCTGGTCGTGCGCATCACCGCAGCACCCGGCAGCACCTTCATCGACCGGATGATCCGGCTTGTGGAAGGTGCTGAACGTCGCAAGACCCCAAACGAGATTGCGCTCGATATCCTTCTGGCCGGCATGACCATCATCTTCCTGATCGCCGTGGTCGCACTGGAGCCGATGTCGATCTATTCCGGCACATTGCTGTCCGTGCCGGTGGAGGCCGCGCTTCTGGTCTGCCTGATTCCGACCACGATCGGAGGCCTGCTCTCCGCCATCGGCATTGCCGGCATGGACAGGCTGGTGCGCTTCAACGTGATGGCAACCTCCGGCCGCGCGGTGGAGGCCGCCGGCGACGTCGATATCCTGCTGCTCGACAAGACCGGCACGATCACCTTCGGCAACCGCATGGCCTCCAGCTTCGTGCCGGTGCCGGGAGTGGAAGAGCGTGAACTGGCCGAGGCCGCGGTGCTCGCCAGCCTTGGCGACGAAACGCCCGAGGGCCGCTCGATCCTGGCCTATGCGCGCCGTTATGAAATCGTGGCGGAACTGCCGCAGGGGGCCGTCGTGGTGCCGTTCACGGCCACCACGCGGGTCTCCGGCCTCGATCATGCGGGCAATTCCTGGCGCAAAGGCGCGGTCGACTCGATGTTGAAGCTGACCGGCCAAGGGTCTGCGCCGATTGCTCTGGGTCAGGCGGCGGTTGCGTTGGTGCCGTCAGTCGTGCCGGCGGCTTTCACCCAGGCGGTGGAACGCATTGCCCGCTCCGGCGGCACGCCGCTGGCGGTGGCCTATAACGGGCGGCTGATGGGCGTGATCGAGTTGAAGGACATCGTCAAGCCGGACATCCGCGACCGCTTCGCCGCGTTACGTCGGATGGGCATCCGCACCGTGATGGTGACCGGCGACAACCGGATAACCGCCGCCGCGATCGCCACCGAAGCCGGCGTGGATGATTTCATCGCCGAGGCCACGCCGCAGGACAAGCTGGCCTACATCCGCAAGGTGCAGGCCGAGGGAAGGTTGGTGGCGATGTGCGGCGACGGCACCAATGATGCGCCGGCGCTGGCACAGGCGGATGTCGGTGTCGCGATGCAGACCGGCACCCAGGCAGCGCGCGAAGCCGGCAACATGGTGGATCTGGATAGCGATCCGACCAAGCTCATCGAGATCGTGGAGATCGGCAAGCAGTTGCTGATCACCCGCGGATCGCTGACCACGTTCAGCATCGCCAACGACGTATCCAAATACTTCGCGATCCTGCCGGCGATCTTCGTTGCGTCCTATCCGGGCCTCGGGATCATGAACGTGATGCGCCTGTCCACGCCGCAAAGCGCGATCATGTCAGCCGTGATCTTCAACGCGCTGATCATCGTCGCCCTGGTGCCGCTGGCGCTACGCGGCGTCACGTTCCGACCTGTGGGTGCGTCGGCCCTTCTGCGGCGCAATCTGCTGGTCTATGGCGTCGGTGGCCTGATCGCGCCGTTCATCGGTATCAAGCTCATCGACATGCTGCTTACCGTACTTGGCCTCGTCTGAAAGGAAATATGATCATGACCGCACATTTACGCCCCGCGATCGTTCTGGTGCTGTTGTTCACCCTGCTGCTCGGCGGCGCCGTGCCGTTGCTGTTCACCTCGGTCGCCGGGGTTGTAGTGCCGTTCCAAGCTGGCGGCAGCCTGATCGAGCGGGACGGCAAGGTGATCGGCTCTGCCCTGCTTGGGCAGAACTTCACGTCGGAAAAATACTTCCAGCTGCGCCCATCTGCGACCACCAACCCCGATCCGAACGATGCGACCAAGACCGTGGCCGCACCGTACGACGCATCCTCATCGGGCGCCTCGAACCTGGCGCCCACCTCCAAGGCGCTGATTGATCGCGTGACCGAGGACGTCAAGAAGCTCGGCCCGGCGCCAGTGCCGGCCGACGCGGTCACCACTTCCGCCTCTGGTCTCGATCCGGATATCTCCCCGGCCAACGCGCTACGGCAAGTTGCCGGCGTTGCCAAGGCGCGTGGGTTACCGGAGGCCAAGGTTCGCGCTTTGGTGCTCGCGAACACCCAAGAACCGTTCCTCGGCCTGATCGGTGAGGCGCGGGTGAACGTGCTGAAGCTGAATCTTGCCCTCGACGCGCTTCCACCGGGCTAAACTGAGGGCATGACGCCAGACGATCGCGACCGACGACCTGACCCCGATGCCTTGATCGCCGCCGCCGCCCGGGAAGGGCGGGGGCGGCTCAAGGTGTTTCTGGGTGCCGCGCCCGGCGTCGGCAAGACCTGGGAAATGCTGACCGCGGCGCGGCAGAAGCACAAGGAAGGCTTGGACGTACTCATCGGCGTGGTCGAAAGCCATGGCCGCGCCGAAACCGAGGCACAGATTTCGGACCTGCCCATTCTGCCGCGCCACAGGTTGCAATACCGCGGCCAGGAATTGGAAGAGTTCGACCTGGACAGCGCGCTGGCGCGCCGGCCAAAACTGATGCTGATGGACGAACTCGCGCATACCAACGCGCCCGGAAGCCGGCACCATAAGCGCTGGGAGGATGTCGAGGAGCTGCTCGCTTCCGGCATCGACGTCTGGGCGACACTTAACG
>CAINEA010000542.1 GCA_903847525.1 uncultured Acetobacteraceae bacterium
CAGAATGGCTGCCCTGGATTTGGCTATCCGGTCAGGCTATTTGCGCAGCCAGCGTCGAAGTCGGGTTTGCGCGGTCATCGCCAGTTCATCGCCTTGACGGGGCGGATTTTCCGACTGTTTGGCAATCGTGTCTGAATTCCTCGCGAGGTCTCGCTCGCGCTGCTCGAGATCTTGCCGCTGTGCGGCGATCAACTCTTCCTGCCGTGCCAGTGCATCGAGGCGATTGGAAAGCTCCACCTCACGCTGAAGCATGGCGATTTCGCGCTGGCCCATCGCCAGTTCTCGCTGGCCGAGCTGGCGCTCTCGGCCATGCGACATATCTTCATGCCCCGGGGTCGCCGCGCGCAGGAGAGCGAGTTCGCGGCGTATTGCGATTGTTTCCAGCGCAGCGCTGGTGGGATAGGCGGGACCGAGGTGCATGGTATCCGACGATTGCCTGGGTTTTTCATCGTTCAGTTCCCTGCCGACCCGGATCTTTGCCGCATCCGCGATCTGCGCATGCACCTGCCGGGCTTGGCCGATCGTCGAGCCGACCGGCAGAACCGGCGCCAATTTGGCGAACAAATAGGCGGGGTCCTCGGCCAGGCGCGGAAAGTCGAGGAAGAGGATCGGCACGTCGGCCTTGGTCAGACGCTCGATCAGGTGGTGGAATCCCACGGCGAGCAGGCGGCCCTGGTCGACGGGGTTCAGTGAATACATCGTGCCGCCCGGCGTCATGCCCCAGGTCTCGACCATATGGTCCAGCGTCGCCATCCAGGGTTGCTGCTGGTGCAGAGCCTGCATTTCAAGGACGGTACGGCTGGCGGCCACCTCGACAAGATCGCGAACCGGAAGGATGACCGCATCTATGGCAATGGCCGGATTGCCCAGTACATCGTTGATCAACTCCGACAGCAAGGGCGTCTTGATAACGTAGGGGAGTTGGCCGGCTGCCGCCGGGATTGGAATGTCTTCGAGGCCCGCATTCGCGACCTCGTCCCATTGTTCATCGCCGGATGTCGCGAGATGGGTCTGAAGTCCCATCCCGGCAAGGAAACGGACCAGGAGGCTGGTGCCCGATCGCCCGGTGCCGGCGATCATCAGGTGATGTGCGGGACCTGCGCTGGTTTCGACCCCGCGCGCATCCGCTGTCATAAGACAGAACCTCTGGATGGTGGCTTCAGTGTCAGTCGGTAGACCCGGCGGAGGGAACGAAACAGAAATGGGTAACCTGCCAGGGCCCGCGAAACGGTTTCCGCCGACCGCAAAGGCAACGATTTCGGCGGCGGTGGAGGTGGCGGAGGTTCCTCCACAACCGGAGCCGGCGGCAATTGTTCTGCGACAAACTGGCTGTGCGGCAGGCTTTCGCCGTCCTTCACGCGCCGGGTCGCTTCTAGAAAGCCCATGCCGTACCGGCGATCCGGTTCCAGGTGGCAGCCCTCGGCCCATTCGTTCCAGGCGTTGATAAAGACGAACCGCTGCGATGGATGGCGTTCCTGCAGCGTAAGGGTGCTGGCGCGCTGCAGCCAGAGCGCATAATTCGCCGGCGAGCCATCCAGCACGATGGTGCCTCGGCCCTGTACCCGCGCGGAATTGTCCCAGGAGGGGAAGACGCCGCGGTAAACGAGTCGGTCGCGGTAATCGTGTGAAAGATAGCTAGCGGCAATATCGCCGAACCAGGCGACTGCCCCATTCACGGGCTGATAGAAATCGAGCCTGTCCTTGTAGTCGCCCACCCTTGGGTCGTGCGGCGGAAATTCCATGCCGGCATCGAACCCCAGGCTTTCGAATTCCCAATTGCCATGGGTCAGCGCGGCGACGAGATGGATCTCGCCGATTCCCTGCTCACGGCAAACACGCCGCCAGCGTGCGAGCGTCGCCGGCGCATCGGGAAGCTTCTGCGGAAAATAGACCAGCAGGACAGGAGTTCCGTTGACGCGGACGTAGCGAGGATCCCGAAAATAGGGCAGCAGGCCCTCGATAAAGGCGACATCATCGTTTGGTGAGTAGGTTTGCCGGATCAGGACATCGTCTTCGTAGCCGTCCCAGCGGCGCGTCCAGTTCTCGTTTGCCCAGCACAAGCAAAAACCGATATCTGCAGCGGGATCGGCGAGGAATTCCTGCACGGGGCGTTCCAGTACCCGGCGTCCTTCGAACCAGTAGTAGTGGAAACAGAACGCGTCGATCCCATGGCGCTTGGCGTAATCGATCTGTTGGTACTGCACCTCGCGCACGCGCAAATCATAGAAGCCGAGATCTGTGGGAAGATGTGGCTGATAGTGGCCGTCGAATAGCGGGGTGGCCTTGGTGACGTTGACCCACTCGGTAAACCCCTTGCCCCAGGCGGCGTCGTTCTCGGGCACAGGATGAAATTGCGGCAGGTAGAACGCGATGTATCGCAGTCCGTACGGCGCATCCGCCTGTGCAGCATGTGGTCCAATATCGGTCGGACGCAGTTGGGGCAGGGCGTGTTCCGGTCTCTCAACCTCCGACGCAGAGGCAACCTCAAGCTGCGAAGAAATATCATCCACGGGAACCAACGCCTTCAAGAACATCCCCTAGATCATATGGCATGCGGTCGTGACAACGCCATGAGAATACGGGGGGTGCGCGGATGCGGACCCAACCAAGTACCGTCCATCATGTATTAGGGCACAGCGCCCACTTATGGAATCGCCATGGGACGCACGGCACCCGAAAAATGGCTGGATGAATGGAATTTGTTACAGCCCAGGTAGCCAGCGACACCTCACGCCAGCCGGAGTTCCGCGATCAGCGTCTTCGGGTCGGCGCACAGG
>CAINEA010000543.1 GCA_903847525.1 uncultured Acetobacteraceae bacterium
CAAACTTTCGGCGCCATGACACTGGGCTCCGGTAAGTCGATGCGACGCACCCATCGATAGACACGCCGGGGGCCGAGACCCAGCGTTCGGGCGATCTCGGTGACAGTACCGCCAGCTTCGTAGCTCTTGGCGGCCGCGGCAGCAGCACGAAACGCAGCGCCAGCCATAGCGAACCGATCTCGGCAATCGCGGCGTGTGGGGTTTCACCGGCCGTGAAGAACCCGTACCCGATGACCGCGTGCCCGGAAGGCAGTCGCCGACCGATCGTCGGCTTCTCCCGCTCGACGACCTGACGCAGCCCATCGGTTACCCCCCAATTTGCTGATAACCAGGCCAGGGACGCCGGATCGGCCGGCCCAAGCTGCAGCACGGCTTGCGGCACCGGCAGCAGCACCTGCAAATCGAACGGGCAAGCCCGGCTGTTTCCAACCAGCGCCGCCGCCCGTACCTGGCGCGCCAGAATGCGACAGCCCTCGACCGTCAGCGTCCGTCGCTCGCGTGGCTGCGCGACCGCCAGGTTGAATACATCCTCCTCGATGCGGTTGAAATCGAGCCGCCACGGAATGACACCGGATCCGCGCGCGGCCTCAACAAAAGCGGACACCTGTTCGGCCGGGCCATTGATCGTCAGATGATGGTACTGCCAGCCGGGTGGCCGGGTGAGGCGTTCGTCTTCGTAGGCGTGAGCGCAAACGCCGGCCGCCGGCCCCGTCGCTTCGTCGGCGAAAATGCCTCCTGTGGCGAATCGGCCGCCTCCGCGGTCTGTGCCGGTGTCGGGTCACTTTCCCAGGGCGTGCGAAACACCATCAGAGATCGAGCATCCCGGCCGGGCTCTCGCTGACCAGGCCGGCGCGCTGCACATAGCCGCGCATGGTGCGCAGGTCGCGGTGGCGCGTGTGGCGCATGATGTCTTCATCGCGCACGCCGTTATTGTACGCCTCGGTGATGAAGCCAACGCGCAGGGCATGCGCGCTCATGCGATCGAAACCCTCGATCGTCAGCCCGGCCATCCGGATCCTGTGCGCGAGAATCCGACGCACCGCGTCCGGGTTCAGCGCCTTGTCGCCGATCCGGTCGCCGGTGCTGATCTTCCGGAACAGCGGTCCGGCTTTCCGTTTTGCAATCGCCTGCCAGTCCTCAAAGGCCCGCACCGGACAGGTCTCCACATGCCGCCCGCGCGGCAGGCCGATCTCGGCCCCCTGCCCGGCCTGGTCGGTCTTGCCACGAGCGATCCGCAGACGCAGGCCGCCGGCGACGGACACGACGTCCTCCACTTTCAGCGCTACGAGTTCGGAGCGGCGCAATGCCGCTGCAAAACCGATCAGCAGTAAGGCGCGATCTCGCCGGCCACGGGCGGAGCGGTCGCAGGTGGCGACCAACTGGCGCAGCATTTTGAGGGTCAAGGCCCCGGCCTTCTGGACCGGGCGGCCGTGTTCGCGCAGCAGCCCGCGCAGCGGTTCCTGGATATCCCGGTGCGCGGGATTCCAGGGCAGGTCGTTGAAGCGGTGCATTTTGCCGAGTGCGGAGAGCCGCCGGCGGATTGTCGTTGGGGCATGGCTCTTGGCGAGGCTGCCAAGATAGGCACCCACGGCCTTGGGTTCCGCCGGAACCGGACAAAATCCTTTTTCGGCACACCATTCGGCAAAATGAGTCCAATCGGCCTTGTAGGCACGCAGGGTGGCCGGCGACGCGGATTTGCGAGCCAGCGCCTCCGCCTCGTCGAGTGCGGCCTGGCCGGCTGGCGTGGGCGCCGGGACGGGAACGATCGCCCGCGCCCTGGCCGCCGGGTTAGACCCCGCGCGCTACGCCGGCAACTCGCTGCGTGCGGCCGCTCAGTCGTCCCTTCGGCCGCCCGCGCCGGCGCCGATGTGTGGAAGATCCAGCAGGTCAGCCGGCACAAATCCTTGCAGATGCTATCGGGCTACGTCCGCGACGCCAGGCTGTTCGACAACCTCGCCGGTGAGCCGTTCCTGTAGGGCGTCCTCACGCAGGCGTCCTTGGCGAGTGACCCATCAGTTCGATAAGGAGAAGCTCCGGTGCGCCCGATGCGATGCATCTCGCTCGGCTGCCCGCGCGATCGTCGCCTTATGTGCTGAAACGTCGGGACGAGCTTGCAGTTTTCCGACTTAGGCGGCGCTCAACAATTAACGCTTCGATCTGATGGTCTTGGGCTGATCGTGTAGTTCCAGTCGGGATGCCACGGATCGGTGGTGATGTTGAGGG
>CAINEA010000544.1 GCA_903847525.1 uncultured Acetobacteraceae bacterium
AGGGGCGGCATTCCATTCACCTCGGTTGTTCAACCAGCGTCGTCATCATATCCACCAAGCGGCGAAAAGCTCGTTCCTGTCGTGCCAGCCCTTGCTCCAAAAGATCGATCCGCCGCGCCAGCGCACTGTCCATCGTGCCAGTTCGCGCAACAGCGGTGCCACCCGGATGCGCCATGGAACCGCCGCCTCCACCAACCGGTCCGGCCGGGTTCAGCGTACCACCGCCAAAATTGCCAGCGCCACCGATATCCTGCTGCAATTCCCTCGCGGTGTCATCTACCATGGCCGCCGTGATGGTGCTCGCCTGTTCCAAGGCCCCATAGAGCAGAACACGGGAACATAGAGTGTTAATCTTTCGAGGAATTCCAAGCGTGCCGCGAAAAACCGCGCCGAACGCCCCATCGTCCCAATAGGGATTTTCCCCGGTCCAACCGACCGTCTTCATGCGATGCTCGATATAGGCGCGGGTTTCCGCCTCGCTGAGCGGCCCGAGGTGATACGATGCAAGCACGCGCTGGCGCAGCTGTTCCAGATCCGGGCTGGCCAACATCGGCCGAAACTGCGGCTGGCCGAGCAGGATCGTCTGCAGGGACGCCTGCCCATCCACGGTGATGTTCGACAGCATCCGCAGTTCTTCCAGTGCGGCGAACGAGAGGTTCTGGACCTCGTCGACCACCAGCAGGCAGCGCTTACCGGCAGCGTGATTGACGTGCACCATCTGTTCGAACCGCTGCAGCAGCGTCGACTTATCGGCGCCCTGTGCGTCGATCCCGAACCCACCGAGTGCCAGGCGCATCAAATCGTCGCCGGAAACCTGGGTCGTCACCACCCGGGAGATCACGTAGGTCTGACGGTCGAGCTGTGACCAGAGCTGCTCGACAAGGGTGGTCTTACCCGCGCCGACCTCACCGGTGATGATGATGAAACCCTCGGCCTGCGAGAGTCCGTAAATCAGATGCGAGATCGCACGGCTATGCCCGCTGCTGCCGAAGAAGAACCGGCTGTCCGGCGTCAGCTGGAATGGGATGCCGCTTAAGCGATAATATTTCTCGTACACGGGATATCAGTCAGAAAGTCTTGGTCAAGCCGAGCAGAAAAACATTCTGCGTGAACGACAGGAAGGTGACCGGCGAGCTCCGCTCATAGTACGCGTATTGCGCGGAGCCGGTCAGCGTTGGATTGAACTGGTATTGGAAGGTCAGATTTGCCGAAACCGTTGTCTGCGTGCCCGAAATCGCGGACGACTGGCTGGGCTGGGTCGTATAGGTGCCCGACACGATCGAGGTTAACGAGGGCCACAGCTCATGCGTCCAGGTGGCCGTGCCGGTCGTCGAGGTCGTGTTGGTCGTTGCGCCGGAGATCGCTTGGCTGGACGCCAGCAACTGCTGCTCGGACACGAACACGGATGCCGAGAACACATCGCGGTCCAGATTAAGCGTCACCCCGCCGGTTAGCGTCTTGGTCCGGTACAGGTTGTTGTTCGATCCGGAGAGCCCAGCCGCATTGAAAAGCGGAGCACCGGTCAGCGCGTTGACCTGATAACCGTACTGATTGACATCGGACACAGCCACGTTGTTCTGCAACTGGGTCAGGCCGTTGCCTATGCCCGTGGTGTAGGCCACATTCACCCGCAGGCGCGGCGTAACCTGATAGGCGGCGTTGGCCTGGAATGAATCGGTGCCATACTGATGCCCATATCCGAGCGTGATGGTGCTGTCGGCATTGGGCGTCAATGTCGTGCCCACCTGCCAGATCATGTCGTTGATGTTGGTCTGCGGCGCACCCTGGTATTGGATGTCCTCGTAGCCGATCAAGCCGAACAGCGTGATCTGCCGTGTCACCGCATACCCGAGTTGGTTCGACGCGGTGTAATTGTACCCGTTATTTATCGATGACGAACCGGAATACTGACTTCCCGACAGAATGGTCAGATTGTTGAACCGCCCGAGCAACTCGCCCGACTGAAACTGTGCGACCTCCTGGTTGGTGATCTGGCTGCTGTTCTGATTGAACAGGTTGTTCTGATTGAGAAATCCGGACTGATTGAGCTGCGCCTGCTGCGCGGGGGTCAAGGAACTGGTCGGAACAGAAGAACTCGACGTGCCGATGAACGGCAACGTTCCAAAGCCGGTCACCGGCCGGCTATTGGATCCGCTTAACGAATAGCCGATCTTGCCGGTGCCGTATTCGTCGAACCGGTGCATCAAATAGGGCGTGACCCCGAACGAGGCTGTCTGGTTCATCTGGTTTGGCGGCAGTCCGGTCAGCGAACTGCCGGTGCCGACACCAGTCGCGCCAAAGCCGGTGCCGTTTCGGGGCTGGACGCCCGCGAACCCACGCACGTCCATGTAGAGCAGATCCTGCACGAAGGTGATCGAGCCGTTACCGGAAAAGTTCTGTGCCAGATTGTTCAGATTCGGTGTGCGGGCATAAATCCCCATTGTCGGCGCATAATCGAACTGGCCCGTTACCTTATCCGTGTTGGCTCGCACGGTCAGGCCGGCGGTGAGATAGTTCACCCAATCCCAGCGCGGATTGCTATGGGTTGCATTGACGTTGCTGTTGTAGGCGGTCTGAAGCCCGACCCGCGGGGTAAACGTCCAGCCCGGATCCGGCACGCCGGAGAAAACCCCGGCCGGGCCAATCTGCGAGGTTAGGTCCGTCGGCTCACCGATCGAGGTCGCCTGCGGAGCGAGAATGGATGGCGTCAGCGCATCGGTCAGGGGGAAGGCTTGTGCGCGTTCCGCCCCAATCAGCCAACAGCTCGTACCGGTGGCCAGCAGGAATAAGGCCCGCATGGGCCTATGATTTACCGGATAAATAACGAACCGTTCAGCGGTCATGCATCGTGCCCTGGTTACCAGCATGCAGTCTATGACGTGTATGGCTGGGCATAGGAAGATGCGTAAGCTCCGAATGAAAAGCGGCTGGCGACCTGGGCCTTGTTCAGCAACAGCGTGATGGTCGGGCAGGCATGCACGATGTCCATCGAGGCTTCCACCTCCTCGCGCTGTGTCTTCTCGGCCTCCACGACCATAATGATCTGCCCGACGATCGACGCAAGCACACCGGGCTCGCTGGTCGCTAGGCAAGGCGGCGCATCCAGGATCACCAACCGGTCGGCATAGCGGCGACCCAGGCTTTGGATCAGGCGCGTCGCCTGGCGGCTTGCAAACAGCTCCGGACTGCGCTCCGCGTGCTGACCGATCGGAAGGATGGATAGGTTGTTCAGACCGGTCTTCACAATGACCTGTTCCGGATCGAGCGACGGATCGGTAACCAGATCGAGCAATCCGCGCCCGCCACTCAGGCCGAGCGCGGTACCAATCGAGTCGTGCTTGTAGTCGATGTCCACGAGCAAGACGTCATGATCCTTCTGGCGAGCGATGCCCGAGGCCATGTTCAGGGCCACGAAGCTCTTGCCCTCGCCCGGTCGCGCACTCGTCAGCATGATGAGATTGGCATGACCCTGTTCGATGAGTTCGGGCGATGCGGCATTGCGTAGAACCTGGCGCTGCACGATGCGGAATTCTTCGGATATGCGGCTGCGGGCCTGGCCCCAGTCGATCATGCCGGCCCGCTCCAACGCGGACATGTCGATCACCCGTTCCGGCGCAGCCGTATCCAATCCGGAGACGATCGCCGGTGCGGCCAGCTGTTCGCCGATCGCGATAGCCGCAGCGACAGGAGGGACCGAGGCGCCCGAATACGCCGGTGCCGCGTTGACGGCCGTGTCGCTGAATGGCACGGCAACCGACTGCGTTATGCCCGCAGGTGTAGCGGGAGAGGCAAGATTGCCCAGCCCTTGCAGACCGACCGGCGCTGTGGCTCCCGCCTCCCCCCCCTTTGCCGTCGCATCCTTATTCAATGATTGTGGAACGGAGCTGTCCAGGTTGCCGCTTTTGAGCAGCTGCTCCGCCGCTCGTTCAACCAGATTTGGTAATTTCGAGTTCATGATCAGATATTCACAGTGGTTTGGAATATTTGCGCCATGATCCCGGCGAATACCGCAAACAGGAGCAGGACGGCGGCTGA
>CAINEA010000545.1 GCA_903847525.1 uncultured Acetobacteraceae bacterium
CGCCAGGGTGATGCGCGGCCAGGCGCACGTGACCTGGCTGATGTTTGGCCCTGGCGTGAACGGCTACGACGCCGCCCAGGACAAGCGTCCGAAGCTCGATTTGGAAAAAGCCAAGGCGCTGATGGCCGAGGCCGGCTACCCGAACGGCTTCTCGCTCGGCATGGACTGCCCGAACGACCGCTACGAGAACGACGAGGCGATCTGCACCGCCGTCACCGCCATGCTGGCCAAGATCGGCGTCAAGATCGACCTGACCGCGCAGACCAAGACCAAGTTCTTCAGCAAGATCGCCGCCCCCGGCTACGACACGGATTTCTACATGCTGGGCTGGACCCCGAACACGTATGACGCCCACAACGTGTTCTTCAACCTGATGGATACGCGCAACCCCCCGGTCGGCGAGGTGAACTATGCCGGCTACTCCAATCCCAAGATCGACGCGCTGACCAACCAGATCGCGGTGGAAACCGATCCGGCCAAGCGCACGGCGATGATCCACGAGGCCACCGACATCGTGCAAAAGGATTTTGGCTACATCCCGCTGCACCAGCAGGTCATCGCCTGGGCCGCCAAATCCAACATCGAGCTGGCGCAGATGGCGGACAATTATTTCCCGCTTCGCTTCGTGCGGGTGAAGTAACCGCCTGTCCGCACGCATCTGCCTGCCCTCGGGCCGCCGGCGCGAACATCCTCGCCCCCCGGCGGATCGGGAATACGAAGGCCCGGCTTTCGATCGGGATTGTGCATGATCTGGTTAGCCCCTTGTGCTTGCTGGACGTGCGGCGGCGGCGCACGCACACCCAGAGCGATATCAGCCTGCCCTATGCAACCAGACGACCAGCGGGCGGGATCAGCCCCGCTCGACAACCAGATAGATAAGCGCCTCTGCCGACGGGTCGGGGTTCTCGACCCCGTGTGGAACGTCGGTACGGCAACTGCAGCTGTCACCGGCGACGAGTTCGGCTGTTTCGTCGCCCACGGTGACCCGGACGGTGCCGGCGGCCACATGCATGTGCTCGACCGTGCCGGGAGCGTGCGCGGGGGTCGGACCCAGTACGGTCGACGGAGGGATCTGATAGCGCACGAAGTCGATGCGGATGCCCGGACCGGAAGGTCCCAGGCTTTCCCAACGGGCGGGGTGTTCACCGGCCGCACCCTCGCCGCGGCGTAGAACCAGGATGCGCGGCGCCGGATCCGTGTCCCCGTCGAGGAGGGCGCCGGCGTTGATCCCCAACGCCTGGGCAAGCCGCATCATGGTGATGACGGTCGGCGATTTCGTTCCGCGCTCGACCTCCGAGATCATCGAGGGGGAGATGCCGCTGCGCGCAGCCAGCACGCGCAAGCTGAGGCCAGCCGCCACTCGTTGCTGCTTGACGGCGCGTCCGACGCGGAGGCTGACTTCATTCTCTAAAGTTGACAATATATCCTCTATAGAACACAAACGGCTGACCCAAACAAGGAGTACAGGGAATGGACAAGAACGAATTCGAAGCGGAACTGCGTCGGGAGGGATATCGCATTGTGAACAGCAGTGTGAAGCCGAACCAGATGGCTTCCAATCACTGCCACGACTTCGACGCAAAATCGTTTGTCCTCGGCGGTGAAATCACCATCACCCAGAACAACGCCCCCGTCACCTTCCGCGCCGGACAATGCTTCGAGGTCCCGACCGGCTCCATGCATGCAGAACACGTGGGCCCGGAGGGCGTTGCCCTGCTATCCGGCCGGCGCCGCCATGGGCTCCTCACCCGGGAGGCTTTCGAAAGCGACCTGCGCCGCGAGGGCTTTGATGTCCTGAACGGTGGTCAGCAACCTGGGTTCGTCGAGGAGTTGCACGCGCACGACTTCGATGCACGCATCATGGTGTTAAGCGGCGAGATTACCCTGATCCGTGACAACAATGCGACAATCTTTCGCGCAGGCGATTGCTGTGAGATCCCAACGGGATGCCAGCATGGCACGAAGGTGGGACCGGAAGGCGTCGCCTATATCCTGGGCAAAGCCTGCCGGCGCATGTCGGTTAATTAAACGCCAACCGCGCCACGATCCTGCAGACGGCTGGAGTTCCAAACCAGCCTGAACTCTGGCCGGCTGCAGGTAATTCGGCCGTGGGCCTAAACCGTCAATCCACCCCGCGGTTCCGCGATCCGGCGTCGGGGCGAACACGATTGGCGACAAAGCGGGCAATGCTCGGGCCGATGGCAAGCACGAGGATGAGCCGCGCCGTCTGCAATGCCATGACGAATGGCACGTCAACCGGGCTCGATGCCGCGATGATGGCGATGGAATCGGCCCCACCTGGGCTCGTGGCCAGATAGGCGGTCAGCGGATCGACACCGGCGAACACCACAAGACCGGCCGCGCACAGGCCGCAGATCGCGATCAGCGCGAAAATGGCGCCGGCGATCTGCGGAAGCCGGCTCAGCGCATGCAGCAGGATGGCCCGATTGAAGCGCAGGCCGATGCTCCACCCAAGGGCGGCGTAGGAAAGCGCCAGCAGCCACGGCGGCAGGTCGATCGCGAGATGCCCGCTATCCTGCAGCAGCACCGCGACCGCGAGCGGCAGCAGCATCGAGCCGGCCGGTATGCGCAGGATCGGGCCGAGCCAGGCGCCGCCGAACGCCACGGCCACCGTGCTCAGCAATGAAAGCCAGTCAAGCGGCGGAAACCACTCCACCCCGCCTTGAACGCCCGGCGCTGCATGCGTCCAGAGCCGCGCGACGACGGGAGCGAGTGCCGAGACGCAAACCACCCGAAAATACTGCATGAAGGCGACAAGCCGCATGTCGGAGCCGAACTCGCCCGCCATGATCGTCATGACAGAGGCCGCACCCGGCGACAGACCCCAGATGGCGACGGTGCCGGGAAGGACACGGGTGCGCGCCAGCACCCAGCCGAGCGCGCTGCAGGCGCCGACGACGGCGATGACGGTGCCCAGAAACAACGGCCAGTCCGCGACGATGGTGCCGAGGATCGCCAATGGCATCGATCGGGCAATCAGGCAGCCCACAATCCCCTGGGCCAGCACGAATGCCACCCGGGGCACCGCGATCTCTCCACCCCCTGCCCCCACCGCAATCGCGGCCATCATGGAGCCCAGCAACAGAGCAGCAGGCAGGCGCGCCACTTCGAACAACGCGACGGCGAGCACGGACAGGGCGAGCAGCGCGCCCCAGATCATCATGGCTTTTAACATACCGGGACAATGCCAGTGGCAAGCGGCGTCTGGAAAGCAGCGCTGCGCGGGAGGCGGCCGGTATATGCTTGCCCTCGGGCCTTCGGATCGGGAATATGCCGCCGTGAACATTCTGGCCCCCCCAAAAGCACGGCTTTCGATCGAGATCGTGCACGATCTGGTATGCCCCTGGTGCTTCCTGGGCGTCCGCCGCCTGCTGCGCACCCTGCGCCGCCGCCCGGACATTCTGTTCGAACTGACCTGGCGGCCGTTCCTGCTGAACCCGGACATGCCGCGCGCCGGCATGTCGCGCAGCGACTACGTGGTGCGCAAGTTCGGCGGCGAGGACCGCGCCCGCCGCCTCTACGCCTCGATCGGCGAGATCGGCCGCACCGAAGGCGTGCTGTTCCGCTTCGACCGCATCCGCCGCACGCCTTCCAGCGTCGATGCCCACCGCCTGGTTCGCTTCGCCGCGCGGTACGGGCGGGCGGACGAGATGGTGGCGGCCCTGTTTTCCGCCCATTTCACCGACGGCGACGATATCGGCGACATCCACGTGCTGTGTGCGGTGGCGCAGGGATGCGGGCTGAATGCGTCCGAGACGCGGCTATTCCTGGAAAGCGACCAGGAGGCGGACACGGTTCACGCCGATAATCTGCGGGCCCATCGCCTCGGCATCAACGGCGTGCCCTGCTTCGTCATCTCCGGCCGCCACGCCATCGCCGGCGCCCAGGAACCGGAAGTGATCGAGCGTCTGCTGGACGTGGCGGCGGTGGAGGCGGCGGAGACTTAAGGCCGTTCGGCCTGGCCGCAAAGGCTCCGGAACCCGGCCGGTAGACCCTCCCCCGGCGAGCCGTTGTCCTCGCGAGAAATCATGGGCGTGAAAAATGACGGAAAAAAACATGCGCTTTCAGGATCGCGCCGTGCTGGTCACCGGCGGCAGCGGGATCGGCCAACAGATCTGTTTCGCGGCAGCCGAGGAAGCCAACAGCCTCATCACCGGCAAGATCCTGACAGTCGATGGTGGCCGGACGGCCGGGGAGAAGATGGTGCGCCACGCGGGTTTCGAATCGGTGCCCGATCAAATATGCGTGTAGTCGCTGACCACAACACGGACCAGGTTAGACAACGGACAGTTCAGATCGATGCTCGGTCGCCGGGGCTCGATGCCATAGAGATGAAAATCGATTGTCTCCGCCGTTGTTAACGGATGGGCGGTGTAGAGATCGCTTTCCAGATCAGCGTTGAGCAAGTCCTCGAACCGGAATGCCTGTTCATCGGTCCCCAAACCGAACACGGTCAGGCGATCGCAGGCACGGACTGCAACCCACAACTGCAGAGGGATTTGCAC
>CAINEA010000546.1 GCA_903847525.1 uncultured Acetobacteraceae bacterium
AATACCGTGGCGCGCGCAGCAGCGCGTAGTCCGGACAAAGCGGTGCCCCTGGCGGCGTTCCGTCCACCACGTCGCGCATCGTGATGCTGCGGTGCTCGGGTACAAACACATCCCGCAGCACCAGGCTGCAACTGCCGGTCCCGCGCATCCCCAGCGCGTGCCAGTCATCGACAATCTCGATATCCGTCATCTTCACCGCCAGCAGGCGCGGCTGTTCGTTGCCTGCCGCATCCTCACAGCGCGCCCCGATAACCGCCCATTGCGCATGCAGGCACCCGCTGGCGAACGGATAGCGGCCGCTGATCCGCCAGCCGCTCCCGGACCGCCGGCCGACCGCCCGCGGCGCAACACTGGCCGCGGCAACCGCGCTCGGATCGTCCCCCCAGATATCCATCTGCCCGCGCTCCGGCAGCAACGCGATCACCCATTCCAGCTCGGCCATCACCGCATACACCCAGGCGCTGGATGCACAGCCCTCCGCCAGTATCTCGACGGTCTCCAGGAACAAGCCGACCGATGCCTGGCTCCCGCCGAACCGCCGCGGTTGCAGCAGGCGCATCAGTCCGGTTTCCTGATACGCCTCGATCGTCTCGGGCAAGACCCTCCGTGCCGCCGTTACCGCCGGCACGCGCGCTGCCAGCGTCGGAACCAGCGCCCGCGCACGCGCCGGAAAGTCCACGCCCTCAGCGGCATGCAGCGGCAGCGTCGCGAGCGTGTCTTGCATGGTTTTCCCCCAGTTTCGGCGGAGAAAACATTCCGCCCGTCAAGAAGTGCCTGTCAATCGGCGCTGCCCGTACAGCCATGGCGATCGGGTGAACGAAGCAAGGCCACGCGGCTTTGCCCGAGTAACGGTGGGGATGAAGCTTCAAGCGGTCGCCAAGGCGTCGCAAGCTTCAACCTCGCACATTCCAGAAGACGACGAGCACTGAGCGGAAAATATCCAATTCAACGTCAATTTATCGCCTACGGGGCGTCGCATCCTGGCCTTCCTTCCTTCCCACGATTGACCCAGCCCCCCGCGCGTGCTGCCCTGCGCCGCATTGGTTCGGGGGAGAGTCGCATGGCACTTGTCGAAAACACAGCGAAACGGAAGATGCAGTCGGGCGGCGTTGCCCTTGGTTTTGGGGTGCATCATCTGCGCACGGCCGCGGTGCCGATGCTGGCAAAGGCCAGCGGCCATGACTGGATCTTCATCGACACCGAGCACGGTGCCTTCTCCGTGCAGGAAGCCACGCAGCTCTGCATCGCCGCTTTGCCGCATGGCATCACGCCGATCGTGCGGGTGTGCGCCGGCGCGCTGGACGAGGGCACCCGCGCGCTCGACAACGGCGCGCTTGGCCTGGTCATTCCGCACGTGGAAACCGCCAAGGAAGCCCGCCGCATCGCCGAGGCGTTCCACTACCCGCCCGACGGCCATCGCAGCTGGGGCGGCCCGCCGGCGGCCTATGGCTACATGCCGCCCCCGGTGGTCGAGGCGCAGGCGGCGCTGAACAAGGAAATCCTGATCGTCGCAATGATCGAAAGCCCCGAAGCGGTGGCGAACGCCGATGCGATCGCGGCGGTGGACGGCATCGATGTGCTGTTGATGGGCACGTCCGACCTGACGGCCGAGATGGGCATCTCCGGCCAACTCGGCCATCCCCGCGTGGTGGATGCTTACCAAACGATCATCGACGCCGCCCGCAGGCACGGCAAGTTCTCGGGCATGGGCGGGGTCTACGATGTGGAGAATTCCCGCCGCTATATCGCCATGGGCGCGCAGTTCGTCCTGTCCGGTGCCGACCACAGCTACATCATGACCGGCGCCAAGGCGCGCACCGATTTCCTGCGCACGATCGAGATCGCACAGCCGGCCGGAAAGAAGACTGCCGAGAAACCACCCGTCTCGAAATCGTCTGCCTCGTCCAAGAAGAAGGGCAAGGCAAAGAAGTAGGCGCCAAGGGGCGCATCCGATGGACAGCGACAAAATCCTCTCCGCCGCCGAACTGATCTGGAACCTGTGGCGGGACGGGGGGCGCGTGCCTGCCCTCCCGTCCGAACTACGTCCGGCGACGCGCGGCGAAGGCTACGCCATCCAGGCGCAATTGCAGACGCTCAGCGCTAGCGCCCTGTTTGGCTGGAAAATCGCCGCCACCAGCAAGGCCGGTCAGCAGCACATCGGCGTGGACGGCCCGCTCGCCGGCCGGCTGTTCGCCGAAGGCATCGGACGGGACGGCGGCGAACTGGCATTTGGCGCCAATCACATGCGCGTGGCAGAGCCGGAGTTCGCCTTCCGCATGGCGCACGACCTGACCCCGCGCAAAACCTCCTATAAAACCGAGGAAGTGCTGGCCGCCGTCGGCACGCTGCACCCGGCGATCGAGGTACCGGACTCGCGCTTCGACGCCTTTGCCAAGGTCGGTGCCGCCCAACTGATCGCGGACAATGCCTGCGCGCATCAGTTTATCCTGGGCCCGGCGACCACCGCCGATTGGCGCCGCATCGACCTGTCGGATCACACCGCGACGGCGGAGATCACCGGCAAGCTGGTCCATGAGGGGATCGGGTCGAACGTCCTCGGCGATCCCCGCACGGCGCTCACCTGGCTGGTGAACCAGCTTTCCGGTCAGGGCCTGACGCTGAAGGCCGGCGAAATCGTCACGACAGGCACCTGCGCGACGCCCCTGCCGATCGCGCCCGGCGATGAGATGGTGGCAGATTTCGGCGTGCTCGGTCGCGTTTCCGTGCGCTTCGCAGCCTGATCCTCAGCCCCGGGCCATATCAGCCCCGGGTCATATTAACCCTTGGCCCGGGCGATCGCGTCATCGAACGCCGACAGCACGCGTTCATGGCTCGAACGATCGTTCATCTTCTCGATCTTTGAGAACCCGCGCTCCCGGGCGACCGCCTGCAGCAGCCGGCTTGCCGAACCGAGAGCCCCTTGCGGGCCCGTGAACCGGGCAGCGTAGCGCAACGCCCCAACCGCGCAGAAGCGCCCGTCCCGGGTTTCGTAATCGTGCTGGATCCAGTTCCGCTCGTCCTCGATCAAGGACCGCGCGGTCATCAGCAGATGCACGGTCAGGAAATCCAGCGATGGTTCGGGCCGTGCGGGCGCGGGCGTCAGGAACGCCTGGATCCGGTCGAGAAGCTGCCGCCAGATACTTCGGTTTCCGCCGCCTGCGGCGGATGGCCCAACAAGGGTGCCGTGGAATTCACTGCCATCGAAAGGCATCGGAGCCTCCCCCATAACGCAATGACGTTGCCGTCACGTTAGAGCGGACGAGCCTCTCGTTTCAAGACGAATGTTCGATGTGCCGCCGCCGCCAGGCCGCATCACCCGGCGGCCAGGGCGCTTATAGCGGCGTGGTTCGCCGCGCCATGGCACGTTCCCACAGGCCGTCGCGGTCCTCGTCGAACACCATC
Source organism: uncultured Acetobacteraceae bacterium (assembly GCA_903847525.1). Lineage (GTDB taxonomy): Bacteria > Pseudomonadota > Alphaproteobacteria > Acetobacterales > Acetobacteraceae > PALSA-911. The sequence goes on from CAINEA010000546.1 coordinate 3,403, forward strand.
GCCGGGTCAGCGGGCGCGGTGTACCAGACCCCGTGCGCCATCTCGTCATCCAGTTGACCGGGCCCCCAGCCGGCATGGCCGAACGCCACCAATTGCTTCGCCGGCCCCCGTCCTTGGGCGATATCGCGCAGGATATCGGCGCTGTTCGTCATCGCCAGCCGGTTATCGATGCCGATGCTGTGCGCGCCGTGATAGTCGGCGCTGTGCAGGATGAAGCCGATCTCGGGGTGCAGCGGGCCGCCATAAAACAGCCGCACGCGGCCGGTGATCCCATCGCTGTCCTGGCCGATGGAATCCAGCAATTGGGCCAGCGGCGGATTGCCGATCGGCTTGTTGATCACGATGCCGAGAGCACCCTCGGCATCGTGGCGAACGATCAGGATAACGGTCTCCTGAAACCGCCAATCGCGGATCTCCGGCGTCGCGACCAGCAATTGTCCGGTCAGGAACGACCCGCCCGCGACCGGTTCGGCAGCGGGAAAGCAGACGGGCCAAACCAACACCGCCAGCGACAGCAAGATCGGCCGAAGCCAGACGAAGGACATTCCGCCTTCGCCCCCGGCGCTACGGCTGAAGGTGCTTATGGAAGAACGCGGCAACGGGATCGAAGCAATCAGGCCCTTGGCGGGCGCCCTGGTCTATGTAGACGAGGTCGATCTCGCCGCCGATCCGCCGATAATTGGCAACGAACCGCTGCGGCTCGTTGCCCTCGATCGGCGCCTCGGGATCGCGGTAGTCATGCACGACATCCGGCTTGCCCTGCAGCCAAAGCGCCGGCGGTGTCTGCACCGTCTCGCCACGTTCCATCGCCAGCATCGGATTGCCCTCGGCCATGTTGGCCTCGGTCTTCCAATAGATGTCGTGCCGCTCGGGGATGTTGACCTGCCACGGCGCCGGATTGGCCGAGGCCCGCTCGCGCAGCGCGTGGCGGTAGCGCGACAGCGGGTTGATCACCGGCCACAGCATGGCCACCGCGGCCACGCTCGCATCCTGGGCAGGCATTCCGGACGGCAACGGGATCGCGCCGTAGCGGGCGTCGTCCGGCCGCATCGCCGCCAGCATCGCCAGGTGCCCGCCGCTCGACTGTCCGGCGATGCCGATACGGTCCGCCCGCGCGCCCAGCCTCTGCGCGTTCGCCTTCACCCAGCGAACGGCATAGTTGATGTCCGCGCTGGAAGCTGGATAGCCGTCCGCGGCATGGCGGAAATCGATCGCGGCGATCACCAGCCCCTGCTTCACCAGCCCCTCCGCATAGACCTGGCATTCATTCAAGTCGCCGCTGCACCAGGCGCCGCCGTGCAGGTCGATCACCGCCGGAAACGGCCCGGTGCCGTTTGGGCGGAACAGCCGCAGCTTGAATGAGCGGCCGTCGTGATGCAGGTAGTCGAGATCTTCGGTGGTGAACGCTTCGGCTGTCGTCAGCATCTTTCGGTTCCTCCCGAGCTTTGGTCGCCTGGCCGCGTCCTGGCTCGGAGCGGCTTCTTGCCTGACACTCTATTCCTTCCGCTGCCGAGTGAAAGGGGCGTGCAGCTCCACGCCGAGCCGAAACCCTAACGCAGCATCTGCACCAAATGATCGGTCAGGATCGCCACGGCCAAACTCATCGCCGCCACCTGGTCCTCCACCGCCGGCGTCGCCGGCGTTTGCGCAATCTGGAACGACCGGATGCTGGCAGGATCGCCGCTGTTGCGGTCGAATATCGCCACCTGCGCCTGCAGCACCACGTCGCCGGCCGGATCGGCATCCAGCCGCTGGATGTCGATCTGGAACACCCGGTCCGCCTGGGCCGACATCCCGCTCGACGCTGTGAACACGGCAACGCCCGGCAGCCGCCGCGTCAGGTCCTCGGCGATCAAATTCTCCAGCATCGGCCCGATCGGCGCTGCCCAGCGCGCATCCTGGGTCACGTTCAGCCGATAGGGAGAGGCGGCGCGGACGATGCCGGGGCGGTCGATATATCCAGCCAGGCCGATCCGCCGCAGTTCCACGCTGCGGATCTTGCCCAATGCCGCCGGGCCCGCCGGCGGGCCCGGCTGCGGCGCCAGCGTGTACAGCGCCGGTTCTGGATTGGCGCATCCCGCCAGCACCAGCCCGGCCGCAGCCAGTGCCGCGCGTGCGGCCCGATAGGGTTGGGTCATCGTTCGGGTTTCCCTGTTCGTTCTTCCCCGGCTTATTCGCGCCCGCTTCATTCGCGTCCCCGCACCAACGCCGATGGATGCTGTTCCAGATAATCGGCCAATATCCGGATCGATCGCGCCGTTTCGCTGACCTGCGACAACAGACGGTCCAGATCGCGCTTGAACGGCGAGTTCGAGCCGTAGCCGTTATCGGCCGAGCCCAGCAGCTTGTTGGCCCGATCCACCGTGCTCTGCAGTCCCTGCGCGATCTCCGGCAGCCGCTTCAGCGCCGGGGTAACCCCGTTATCCACCTTGCGCACCAGGTCCTGCGCGTTGGTCATCATCTCCGACAGCGCCACCAGCGCCTTGCGCAATTCCCCGCTGTTGGCGAACGCGTTGGTGCCCTTCAGCGTGTCGTTCAAATTGTCGGCGATCTCCTGCAGCGGAAGTGCCGCCAGCGTCTTGGTGATCTGGCCCAGATTGGCGGTGATGTTGCTGATGCCGCCGCTCACGCTGGGCAGCAGGAACATCCCGTCTTCCATCGCCAGTTCCTCAGGCTTCGCGCCCGGGTCGAATTCCAGCGCGATGAACATTTGTCCGGTCACCAGATTGGCGCTCTGCAATTCCGCCCGCAGCCCCCTGGCAACCAGTTCTCGGATCAGGGCGGCAATCTCGTTCTGGGGGATCTGCTGCTCGCGCATGAGCCGTCCCATCTCGATGTCGAGCCGGACATCGGCATAGAACGGCGGCGACATCTTCGCGTCGTAGCGCAGCCGCACGTCGGTGACGGTGCCGATCTGGATACCGTTCATCTCGACCGGCGCATCCGGCGCGAGGCCGCGAACCGAGGCATCGAAATGCACCTTCATCGGTATCCGCCGCGACTGGCTGGCGGTCGTGGCGCTGGACGCGCTTGGTTGCAGCAGGAAGCTGTGGCCCTCGACAGCTTCCGGCGATTGTCTGTCCTCATCGAAATTGTCGAACGCCACCCCGCCGCCGATCAGCGCCTGCAGGCTCTCCACCTCCAACTGGATGCCGCGCGGACCGAGGTCGAGCGAGATGCCGGAAGCATTCCAGAACTGCGAGGTATTATGCACGAAGCTGTAATAGGGTTTGCGGACGAACACATGGATGGTGAAGATCTTGCCGCGTGGATCCAGTTCGTAGCTCAGCACTTCGCCGACCGTCAGATCGCGGTAGAACAACGGCGATCCACTGGAAATTGCGCCGATCCGCGGCGTCGTCAGCACGAACGTGCGGCCCGGTTCGTCCGATCGCAGCGCCGGCGGCTCCTCCAGCCCGATGAAGTCCGATTGCGACGTGCCATCGAGCGCGCCCGGGTCCAGTTCGATATACGAACCCGACAGCAGCGTATCGAGGCCGGATACGCCGCCGAAGCCGATGCGCGGACGCACCACCCAGAACCGTGCGTTGCTGGTCAAATAGCGCGACGCGTGGCGCTGCATCTCGATATTCACGGTCACGTGGGTCATGTCGTTGGACAGCACGATGTGCTTGACCGTCCCGAGGTCCACCGCCTTGTGGCGCACCTTTGTCTGGCCGGCCTGCAGCCCGTCCGCGGTCCTCAGCGTCAGGGTAATCACCGGCCCCCGGTTCTCGATCGCGTTCCAGGCCAGAAAGGCGGCGATCAACGCCGCGATGATCGGGATGATCCAGATCGCCTGGAGGCCGGTCCGCTTGCGAACCTCGGCCGCCGGCAGCGGTTCACCGCCAGGCGCGTCGCTCATCGGCCGGCTCCCGCCATGCTCTGCACCCCGCCGCCAGTATTGGCTGGAACCGCTTCCGCCGCGTCCCACATCAGGCGCGGATCGAACGACATCGCCGCCATCATGGTCAGGATCACCACGGCGCAGAACGACACGGCGCCAGGGCCTGGAAACACCGAGGCCAGGTTCCCCAGCCGCAGCAGCGCCGTCAGGATCGAAATCATGAACACGTCGATCATCGACCAGCGGCCGACCTGCTCGATGATCCGATACATCCTGGTTCGCTGCCATAGGCCCTGGCGGGACCGGTGGCGCGTGGTGACCAGCAGATAGATCATCCCGAACAGCTTCAGCACCGGCACCGTGATGCTGGCGAAGAACACCAGCGCCGCCAGCG
>CAINEA010000547.1 GCA_903847525.1 uncultured Acetobacteraceae bacterium
GTCCCGCCGCCGCCGGGCAACGAGGCCGCCCAGCCGCCTTCGCCTCCACCGGCGCCCCCACATGCTCCGCCCGCCGCGTTGCCGGTGCCGCCGATCCCGGCCCCGGAGCCTGCCGCCCCCCCGGTTCAGGCGATCCCGGAATCGCCAATGCCGACCCCGCCGGTGCCGGAAGCGACCGAGGAGCCGCAACCCCCGCCGCCACCGGCCGCGGAGGCTGCACCGCAATCGCCGCCGCCGCCGAAACCGCGGGCAGAGGCCAGGCCCAGGCCGCCGATCCCGCAAGCCGCCCCACAGGCTGCCGTGCCGCCTCGGCCAAGGGTGCAGCCTCGGCCGGCCGCCCCGCCGGCGGAACCGTCGCTCTCCGCGCCGATGAACTTCTCCTTCGGCAGCGCCTTACCCGATTCGCTGCGCAACCGCCCGACCGGGCGGCGCAACACCCTCGATCCGACGATCGGCCCGGAGGTTGCCAATCGCGTGGGCGCCCCGCCGACCGACACCCACCGGCCGGATGCCTCGATCAAGGTGACCGGCGCGCAGGTCGGCAGCGACTGGATCACCATGCTGCACGCATGGTGGAACCAGCACGGGTATTATCCCAACGAAGCGGCCCGCAACGGCGAGGACGGCACGGTCCGCATTCATGTCGTGGTGGACCGTTACGGCCATGTGCTGGGCGTGGAACTGGTCAGCAAATCCGGATCGCAGTGGCTGGACCTTGCCGCGCAGGCGGTCTTTCGCAATGCCAACCTTCCGCCGTTTCCGCCGAGCACGCCGGAGCCCCAGGCGGACCTGGACCTGACAATCCGCTATCTGCTCTACCGGCGCTGAAATTAAGGGCGCTGATCAGGAATTCGGTTTGGCCGCCGCATAGCGGCGCTTCACATACGCATCGGCCGCCGGGCCGGCGGCGGATCGAAACGCCGGTTCGCTCAACAGCCGGCCGCTGTTGCGATCCACGAGTACAGGATCCGCCACCGCGCCGGTTTCGCTGTCCACGACCACCACGCTCGCCCCTTCGGGCGCAAAATGGCGGTTGCCCCAGGCCAGCAGCGACCACAGAACCGGGCGAAAATCCCGGCCGCGCTCGGTCAACACGTACTCATAGCGGCGAGGCCGCTCGCAATAGGGCCGGCGTTCCAGCAGGCCGGATTCCACGAGGGCGTTCAGCCGCCGGGTCAGCATGTTCGGCGCGATCTGCAGGCTCTGCTGGAACTGGTCGAAACGGGTGAGGCCATGGAATGCGTCCCGCAGGATCAGCATGCTCCACCACTCGCCCACCCGTTCCAGGCTGCGCGCGATCGGGCATTGCATGCCTTCGAAGCTTTTGTGCTGCATGGGGTATCAGGCTCGATATTCCGTGGTCGGGACCATAGTCTATCTTCATCCCTATTATCATGGAAGTTTCTATCACGCCGCCGCGTTGGATTTTGGCGAATTCTGCCCTAATACCAGTTCCCACGGATCAGAACCGATGCGCCCAGTCGCGTAAACCGATGGACATGATGCGCCATGGTTGGTCGGTGAGTTTGTGCCATGCCTCGCAACACTGTCCGACGATCTCCTCGAAGGACAGAAAGACCCGGTTCGACAGCCAGTTGTCGCGCATATACTGCCAGACGTTCTCGACCGGATTTAGTTCGGGGCATTTCGGCGGCAGCGGCATCAGCGTGATGTTCGGCGGCACGACCAACTGATGCGA
>CAINEA010000548.1 GCA_903847525.1 uncultured Acetobacteraceae bacterium
CTACGAAGATGCCATCACCACCGACGAATTTATCCTTCCTGTCGATGTCTGGCCCGATGGCCATATCTCAAACGAAGGCGGAAGCGTCTTTGGGAGGATTGATTAAGTTAGCACGGGAATCCCGACCTCGACTAGGTATTGTAAGGTCGAATCATAGTAAGCCGGGGGACGTGTATGGTCTGCTTCGTCGCCCTCCGGCACGAAGATGACCATCCCCTGACGGGCCCGGGTAAGCAGAACCCGGTAGGCGTTCTTCAGGTAGCTTCGGTTATCGGCATTCTTGACGTTTTGCCATTTGGCCCCGCGAAAATCGTGAAAGCTCCATCCGGACTCGGTGAATCGTAAATCGCCGTCCCAAGTCACACACGCCCAATCGACCTCCAACCCCTGCACCTGAAACTCCGTCGCGGCATCCTCGAGATAATAGCTCGACCGTGTATCCTCTTTCCCATCCAGAAACCAGTGCACAGGATCCGTTTTCACTCTGATATCTATGGCATGCGGCTTAAGCCGCTGGGCCTTCGATGATGCCACCAGTCCGTAACGCTCACTTCCGCGAGCTTTCGACCGAACCCATAGCTTTGCCAAACTCAGGCTTCGAGTCACGGCAATCGGATACCGTTTCAGCTTAGCCAGCATAAGACGGGCTTGGTCCCGCTCACAATCAAGCAGGGCTTTGACAAAGGCAGAGACATGCTCCGCACGAAACGACCGCATCGACACGGATAGGTGAAGATTATCGTCGAAGTGAACCCCTCGCGACCCTTTCACAGCTCCAATAGGTTCCGCCGCTGCGTATTCGCTATCAGTTAGGCGGGACGAAATATACATGTCCCACTGCGGGAACGAAGTTCGCACCGCTTCCAGCCAAGCTCCAATACCAGACTCACCACGGTTAATTTCCTGCCCACCACCAACCAGGCAGAGAACCACAGCCCAATCTTTGTGCCGATCCACGTAGCGAATCAAAAACTGCGGCTCTGAATCAGTGAAATTGGAAACTCCCTTTTTCCGCTTCATAAAATCAGCCGTCATTGCCTGATTCCAAGCGCGTTGAGCTTCATCGAACACCACGACGTGATCCGCTGGAGGAGCGTTACTCTTGAGGGCTTCGTCCCGGAAGTGATGGACGTTCTGAATAAACTGCTTCACCGGATCACTCCCTTTCTGCTGCTTCTGGCCCAGTTTCTTCAAACGCGCCTTCTCGTCTCGTGATAAGGCTGCGCGCAGCACAGCAACGAGAGGCCCGTTGCCAGACAACAGCACCGCGTGCGTCGGGTTACCGATTCTCGCATGTTGGGTCGCCACGTTGAGTCCCACCAAAGTTTTTCCCGCACCGGGCACACCCGTTAGGAAACAGATAATCTTACGGCTCGTGGCCTTCGCCTCATTGATCAATTCCTCGATCCGCCGCGAAGTCTCGCCAAGGTTCTTCTTACCGGCATCGAAGGCTTTGATCGCTTGGACTCCGTGATGCGCATACAGCGCTCGCGCGGCTTCGACGATAGAGGGCGTGGGCTTGTAGGCAGCTTGTGCCCATTGGCTCTGATCCAGAGCGTCTCCAGTGATCATCTTCAACGCTGAATCTATTGCCACCCGAAACCCATCAGGATGCACTTGAATCGGGCGGTAAACCCGATCCAAGTCGGCAGTCAGCTTTACTTGCACGGATTCCCTTGCCTCAGTCGCGATCAACATAGGGACCAATGACACTTGGTGGCTCGCCTCGTGAAAATTCTTCAAATCGAGCGAGTAGTCCCAGACTTGGTCCACCGCCGCTCGATCGAATGCGGCTTCGCCGACTTTGAATTCAACGACGAACACCACCGGACCGATCAATAGCACAGCGTCCACGCGACTGCCCATGCGGGGAATATTGAACTCCAAGAAAAGCGTCCCTGACAGTCCATCGAGATTGTTCTGCAGAAACGTTATCTGCTCCAGCCATGCCTCCTTCTGCGTCGTAGCTAGGTCGAATTCAGGATTCTTCGCCAATATACCAAACACCGAATCTGGATCCGCGTTCCTGAACTCAGCAATCGACGCACCATACCAGGCCCTCGATGCGACCGCTGTTGGTGTGAGATTCGCCACTGAGAACCTACTGCCGAACCATCAAATCCAAAGCAAGACCGCGGTGTTTGTGAAGGGCTACCTCTGGCACGGCCCATCTTCGTTTGAAGCTACGGCGCGGGATGCTGCCCTAAGCACGGCACCCAACCTAAGACCAACGTCGCCTTCTGGCGGCGGAAGATCGCCCGCAACAAGACGCGGGACGCCAAGGTCGGCCGGGCGCTGCGGCGGCTGGGCTGGCGGGTGCTGCGCATCTGGGAGCATGAGCTGCC
>CAINEA010000549.1 GCA_903847525.1 uncultured Acetobacteraceae bacterium
GCCCGCCTGGCGAAGGGATAGCGGGCGCAGCCCGCCTGGCGAAGGGATAGCGGGCGCAGCCCGCCTGGCGAAGGGGTAGCGGGCGCAGCCCGCCTGCGCCGAATTTGCCCCGGCAACCCAAGCGGGTGGCGTCGCGAACCGACGCCGGCTGGACCTGTTTAGATCCATTCATCCCATAGGTTTGTATTTTTCTCAAAATACGATCCATTTAAGGGATCGGAAATATTTTTGCGTCACGTTGCCTGGATGCCAACAAGCGGCAAACGAAAGGCAGGACTGTGATGACGCAAATTCAGGTGACCGGCGACTTGCCGGCGAAATTTCTCGGACAGGGTTCGGCTAACCGGGTTTCAGGTAACCGGGTTTCGGGCGGCCAGCGGGCGGCGCGGCAGGCCTGGGCGCTGGCGGTGCTGCTGGCGGTGAGCGGTTGCCAGTCGGTGCTGACGCCGGATGCGTGGGATCATGGCGGGGTCAGCTACGCCTCGGCCCGCCGGGGGGACTACGGCAACCGGTTGAAACCGATGGACCTGACGCTGAGCCCGGGGGTGACCTATGGCGGCTGCCTGGTGGTGGAGAGCGTGAAGCAGGATCATGCGGATTTCGGGCTGGGGCTGGTTTGCTGAGCAGGCCCGGACGGGAGCGGCGGGTGGCGGTAACGGATGGCCGCAGGATCGTGCCGGCCGACCGGATCTTGCGGTGCGGAAACCACCGGTCTGCGCGCTGCCGAACGCGCATCGTCGAAACGGCCGAGCGAAAAATGGATCTCCGGTATGTTTCGAACATACAGAACAGCCGGTTGATCGCTCGTTCGATCTTGCGCGGCGCTTCCTCAGGACGATGCAGGCGAAAGGCGGCCGACCAGAGGACTCTGGCAGCCGTACGACCCAAGCGCTCGATGACCGGACGGAGGTTCGGGATAACCGGATCGAAATCACAGATATGGTTTTTATCGAAACAGGGAGATGTCGTATAAGCGGCCCAAGCACCTACGCGTCGTTGGCCATCCGCGCATAACAGAGATTCTCGTGAAAGTGCGGGGAACTTTCGCGGAGAGTTTTCGTTGAACGTCAAGCCGATGAATTCCTGTGCCGAGCCGACTGCCACGGCTTGGGATACGGTCCCGGCTTCTGCCTGGGATGAGGATGCAGTCGAGGATACCGACAGTGGCGAATGGATCGGCTGACGGCGCCGTGGAGCGGGACCAGGACTTCGCCGGCCGGGAGGCGGTGGAAAAGCGGGCGCGCGACAGCGAGTTGCTTGCCGTGGCCATCCTCGACTCCATTTCCGCGCATGTGTGCGTTCTGGACGCCGCGGGCAAGATCATCGTCGTCAACAAGAGCTGGCGCGATTTCTACGACAGAAATTCCGCCCAGCCGGACGCGCGAAATTACTTCATCGGCGCCAATTACCTGGAATCATGCGATTCTGCCTCCGGGCTTTATTCGGTCGAAGCCGCGCCGATGGCCGAAGGCATCCGCCGGGTGATGCGGGGGGAGTGCGACGATTTCACCCTTGAATATCCTTGCCACGGTCCTTCCGGGCAGCGCTGGTTTTCCGCCAGGGTCACGCGGTTTCAAGGCGATAGCGGTTATGTCGTCGTGGCACATGAGCTTATCACCGAGCGCAAACTCGCCGGATTCGATCTGAAGGTCCGGCTGACCGCGGAGGAAGCCCTGCGGCGCGCGAACGAGACGCTGCGGGCCGTCGTGCAGAGCGGTCCCGGGGCGTTGTACCAGGCGGAACTGTCGGCGCGGGGCCACGGGCAGATTCTGTTCCTGATGGGGGACCAGAAGGTATTCCTGGGGTACGATGCGGATGACTGGAACGCACGAGGTTTCGTGCGATCGCTGCTGCATCCCGCGGATGTGACGGCATTCGGGCAGATCCTGACCTGCGTACGGCACGGCAGAACCTGCGTGGCCGAGTACCGTTTGCGATGCAAGGATGGCCACTTCGCCTGGATCCGCGACAGCGCCAATGGTGTCGCCCGAAAGGATGGGGGCTACACCATCTCGGGCTATGCCCAGGATGTTTCGGCCGAGAAGGAACAGGCCGACAAGCTGGCGTCGGCGCGCCAGATACTCAGCCTTGGTGCCATGGCCTCGGGGATCGGGCACGAACTCGGGCAACCCCTGGCCGCGATCAACCTGGCCGCGGAGAACGGCATGCTCGCGCTCGATCGGAATCCGGCGGATATTCAGCGGGCGCACGAGAAATTCGAACGCATCCTCAGCCTGACCGATCGCGCCGGGTCGATCATCAACAATATGCGGAGCATCGCGCGCGACCAGGCGCAAGTCGCGGTGCCGACCCGGCTTGCGGAAATCGTAAAGGATGCCGCGGAACAAATGCGGGAGCGGCTGGCCCGCGATCATGTGGAACTGCGGGTGAACGTGGCAACGTCCGCGCCGCCTGTGCGGGTGGTGCCGCTGATGTTCCAGCAGGTTCTGATCAACCTGATCGGCAATTCCTGCGATGCCTATCGCGACCGGGGTGTCGGCACGGCTGGATCGCGGGTGATCTGGATCGACAGCGAGCTGGCCGATGGACGCGCCGGGGCCCAGGAGATCGTGCTGCGGATCCGCGACCAGGCCGGCGGTATACCAACGGAGGTGATCGAACGCGTGTTCGAGCCGTTCTTCACCACGAAGGCGCCGCGCCAAGGCAGTGGGCTGGGCCTTTCCCTGTCGTACGGCATCGTGCGGCAGGCCGGCGGCCTGCTGGAGGTTCGCAACACGGACGATGGGGCGTTGTTCGAGATCCGGTTGCCGCCCGCAGCGCCGGCCACGCCGGCTGGCGATGCGGCGGCGGACTCTGGGATGGGACGGCCGTGAGGGGCTTCGGATCGGGGAGCTTTTCGTAGAGGCTTCCCTGGGACCATTTCATCCTGGGTTTAGCCGAAAATCCGGAAATACTCGGCAGCCGGGGCCGCCGGCCCGGAGGCACCACGGCATTTCCCGGCGCGTGCCTTAGGGATGTGCGGGTGGCGCGGGTGGCGCGGGCCAAGGCTCCAGCAACTCCTTGAAGCCCGGGTAGGTAAACAGCGATTCGAGATCGTTGTCCCGTTCTTCCAACGTTTTGTTTTGCTTCTCCGGATTTTGCGGATCCATCAGCATCTGCAAGTAATCCAGCTGCTGGCCAGCCTTGCGCGCGCCCTGAATGGCGTCCTTGGCCTCCTGGCGCACGGCTGCGGCTGTTGGGTCGTTCTGCCGCCCCAGGTTGACATAAGCCGCGTGGATCTGGCCGAGGAGGCAGGCACGCCAGGTCTGCGCCCAGATCTCGAACGGAGCCGCCGTGGGCAACCGGGCGAACACGTCCGCCAAACAACGGCGTGCCGTCTCCAGCTTCTGCAAAGCCTCATTCGCGGCGGCCGGCGCTTGGGGCACCTCGTACAGCACATCCGGAAATCCGCATTTCGTGCAGGCGACGCGAACCTCACGTAGCTGCTCCCTGGTCGGCAGGCCTTCGGCTTCGTTCTTCGCCCGTTCCGCATCCTGCTGCCTTCCCAATGCTATGCAGGCATCTGCATAATCCAGGAGCACGTCTCGCCGGGTTCCAGGATTGAGGTCCATCTTCAGAAGCCGATCGAGGCCGCGGACCGCCTCATCGTTCTGGCCCGACAGCGCCTGGGCACTGGCCCAGGCCCGGATTTCGTCAGGGGTCTTCATATCTTCGAGTTTGCTCTCTCGCAGGTTCGCGGCGGCCCTTTCCAGTCCGGGAGGCAACCCTGGAGGCGACGTGCGCTGCGGCACATTACCGGTCGGCCGACGGTTAGGGGGGGCCCAACGCAGAGCCGAGACGGCCATGGCCTTCTCTTCCCCGGCCTGGGTCGCGAGGCGGTGGCCTTCCGCGTAGCCCTGCTCACGACCCTCCTTGAAACCTTCTTCCCTGCCCGCCTTCAGGCCCTCGTCCTTTCCTGTCTTGAACCCCTCATCCTTGCCGGTCTGGAGGCCTTCCCTCTTGCCGGTTTCGAAACCCTCCAACTTCCCGGCATTGAAGCCCTCAGCCTTCCCCGCCTTGAGCCCTTCCTCTCGCCCGGCCGCCTCGCCCTTATCGAAAGCCTGTCTTTCGCGCATGCTCTCGATGTCGTTGTTCACCGCGGCAAGCTGCGGACCGATGACCAGCGCCGTCAGCAGATAGCCGAACAGGGTGCCGCCGACCACGCCGGCGAACATGGTGAAGGGAACGGCCACGCCGGCAAGCGGGAACCGGCTGAAGCCGGCCTGTTGCAGCAACCAACCCGCGACATACCAGAAGCCGCTGGCGATGCTGCTGGCCTGCACCAGCCCAAGGCCGATGAGAATCTTGGTCAGCCAGTCGGAGATCTCCGTCAGGGCCGGGCTGGACGACATGCGGTTCCCGGCAGCCGTGGCGTTGGCGCCACCGCCCACGGCGGCAATGAGCCGCGGCGAACCAAAGAGAAAGCCGAACAATCCGCCAAGGAA